>JABFWJ010000222.1 GCA_013362295.1 Thermoleophilia bacterium | reverse complement strand
CATCGCCGAGTGGATGCCGTGAGCGCGCGCTTCGTAGCTCGCGGCCAGGAAGACCCCCATGCCCACGATCACGGGCTTCCCGCGCAGGCGGGAATCGTCGCGCTGCTCGACCGAGGCGAAGAACGCATCCAGGTCGGCGTGCAAGATCGTCGCTTCATGCGACACGAACATATGTTCGCACATCGCGGAACAGGCGCTTCAACCTGGCTCTGACGCCGGACGGGGCCGGATCGGACAGGCCGGGACGTCCGCGGCAGGCCCGCCGGGGTCAGACGCGGGGACACGCCTCGAAGTGACGAGCGCGCGGGTTCCCGGCACGGATCGCGTCCACGGCGCCTCGAGCGGCCGTCGCCGTTCGAGACGTGTCCGGTGTCAGAGGCAGGGCGCGTCCCGAACGGCACGTGCCGCCGCGCTACCCCCGCGCGGCCGGGCCGCGGGCGCTCCTACGCCCGCGGCCCGGGGAAATCGACCTACGCCGCCTCGAGCAGTGCGCCCTCGGAGACCTCGGCGACCTCGGCAGGCAGCCTCCGCTCGGTCAGCAGCGCCGCGACGAGCCCGCCCGCGACGGCGATCCCGGCGAGGACGTAGAAGGTCACCTGGAAGCCGTGCGTCAACGCGTTGCCGCTCAGCGGGGCCGAGCCGACGTGCGAGCTCACGTAGTGGCTCGTGAACGTCGTCGCGATCGTCGTCGCGACCGCGACGCCGATCGCACCGCCGATCTGCTGGCTCGTGTTGATCAGACCCGATGCGACGCCGGCCTCGCCTTCGGTCACGCCCGTCAACGCCCCGATCGACATCGGGACGAACGCGAGCGCGAGCCCGAGCCCGCTCAGGAGGAACGCCGGGAACAGATCCCAGAAGTAGTGGCCCTCGACGGGCAGCTGGGCGTAGAGCACGAGCCCCGCCGCCGACACGATCATCCCGGTCGTCAGGACGCGGCGGACGCCGATGCGCGTCGCGAGCGCCTGCGCCACACCCGAGAACGCGATGATCGTCAACGTCAGGGCGATGTACGCGACGCCGGTCTTGAGCGCCGAGTAGTGGAGCACCTGCTGCATGTACAGCGTCAACAGGAAGAACTGCGAGAACAGCGCCCCCGCGAGCAGGAGACCGCTGACGTTCGACGCGGTCAGCGTGCGCAGCCGGAAGATCCCGAGCGGGAGGAGCGGCGCCTTCGAGCGCGCCTCGATCACGACGAACGCGACCACGAGCGCCAGCGACCCGAGCAGCAGTCCGATCGTCGTTCCCGTCCCCCAGCCGTGCTGCGTCGCCCGCGTCAACGCGTAGACGAGCAGCATCAGCCCGCCGGTGATCGACGCTGCGCCGGCTGCATCGAAGTGACGGTGAGCGAGATCCGCCCGGCTCTCGCGCAGCAGCCACGGAGTCAGTGCGAGCACGGCGATCCCTGCCGGGACGTTGATGAAGAAGATCCACGACCAGTTGAAGGCGCTCGTCAGCGCGCCGCCGAGCAGCACGCCCGCCGCGCCGCCGCTGCCGGAGGCGGCGCCCCAGATGCCGAGCGCGAGGTTCCGCTCACGCCCTTCGCGGAAGGTCGTCGTGAGGATCGAGAGGGCCGCCGGCGAGAGCAGCGCGGCACCGAGACCCTGCAGCGAGCGGAATGCGATCAGCGATCCCTCGGACCACGCGAGCCCGTCCAGCAGCGAACTGACGCTGAAGACGACGAGCCCGAGCATGAAGAGGCGCCTGCGGCCGAGCAGGTCGGCGAGACGGCCGCCGAGCAGAAGCACGCCGCCGAAGAAGATCGAGTACGCGGTCACCACCCACTGGAGGCTCTCCTGGCTGAAGTGGAGATCGGTCTTGATCGAGGGAAGCGCGACGTTCACGATCGCGACGTCGAGGACGACCATGAACTGGGCGGCCACGATGAGGGCGAGTGCGAACCAGCGCTTGCGGTTTTCCAGGGAATTCATACGAGACTCCAATCGTTTACTTCTTCCACGATACACATAGACAACGATTGGTCGGCGCTACACTATTCCCGTGACGAGTACGAAATCCGAAATCCCTGCAAAGTCACACTTCCTGCCGGAAGAGCTCCTCGCCAGCACGGCGTTCCTGCTCGCGCGGGTCGGAGTCGGGATCAAGCTCCGGACCTTCGCCGAGATCGAGAAGGCCGGCTTCTCGGGTCCCCAATACGGCGTGCTGGCCCTGCTCGGCGAGGGCGCGACCGAGACGCAGGCGAGTATCGCCGACGTGCTCGGCCTCGACCGGAGCCAGCTCGTGAGCGAGCTCGACGCGCTCGAGGAGCGCGGGCTGATCGAACGGCGCCGGGATCCGAACGACCGCAGGCGGCACACGGTCGCCCTCACTGCCGCGGGCAAGCGGCAACTGGTCCGGCTCCGCGCGATCGTGAAGCGCATCGAGGACTCGTTTCTCGAGCCGCTGGACGAGGCTGCCCGCACGCAGCTCCACGACACGCTGCTCCGCATCGCGTGCAGCCACGACCGTCGCTACAAGCGCGAGAGCTAGTTCGACATCTCGCAACGGTGTTGACAGCGCGCGTCGCGATGGCCTAGAAACGCCTGTCGGATCAGGGCTCAGCGGGACCTCCGCCGGCGGTCCCGTGCTGGCAGGCGAGCTGTCGCCGGCGACCAAGGAGGATTGCGTTGAAGCGACTACGCGCTCACCTTGCACTTGGCGGGGCAGTGGCGCTCGCTGCCTGGTTCGCGCCATCCGCGCTCGGCGCGGCAAAGAACTGCAGCGAGAACGCGGCCACCTGCACCGAGGTGGCGGAATCCATTGGTTACGGCACCCAGTACACCGGCCACGACGAGCCGGCGCTGCTCTTCTACTCGAACCGGGCGGGCTCGGGGAACTCGAACCTCTACACGCTTGTCCTGCCGAAAGACCCCTCACAGCGGCCGACACAGGACGGGCTTGGCGCGACGTGGAACTTCCAGCAGCGCATTACGTTCTGGTTCGGGATGGACATGTGCGATACGCAGTCCGCGCCGAACTTCCAGCACACGACGTGTACGCCCGACAGCGACAGCAACATCTTCGACAGCCCGGATCCGGCTGCGCCCGACTACATCGGCCACCATCCGGGCGGCGCGTTCATGGAGATGCAGTTCTATCCTCCGGGCTGGGCGCCGTGGCCTGCCGGGGTCAGCTGCGACGCAGTGAAGTGGTGCGCCGCTCTGAACATCGACAGCCTCTCCACGTCGCAAGTCGACAACACGACGCAAAACTCGCAGTGCCTGAACAAGGCCGGCGTGGAACCGGTCAGCTTCGCGTTCATCACGAAAAGCGGCGTGCCGCATGCTTCGCCCGACCCGACGACGGTCTTCACGTCGCCGTTCGCAGCGACGACGGTCGACCCGGCCAAGGACTTCTTCATGGATCCGGGCGACGTGGTCACCGTCGACATGCATGACACCCCGGCCGGCTTCCAGGTCGTCCTCCACGACCTGACAACCGGCGAGACGGGGTCGATGACGGCGAGCATCGCAAACGGCTTCCGGCAAGTGCTCTACGAGCCGAAGGGCACCTGCCACACGGCGCTGTACGCCTACCACCCGATGTACGCGACCTCGAGCGAGCACACGCGCCTGACGTGGACCGCCCACGGCTACAACGTCGCGATGTCGGACGAGATCGGTCACTTCGAGTTCTGCGACAGGGTCCTGAACGGCAACTGCCACAGCGGCGGCGCGACCGACCCGGCGCCCGACGCCGACGATAACACGTGCTTCAGTGCGCTCGAGTCGCTCCTCGTCGGCATCTCCGGCTGTATCGGGACGGACAACGACTTCGACGGGCCTTCGTACCAGCCGACGAGCTGGCCGGGGAACAACACGTCGCGGCCCGTGTCCGAGGCGGTCCGCTTCACGAGCCCGCTCTTCAACGGGAGCAGCAGCTACGACCGGGTCGCCTTCGAGGCCGACCTGCCGCGCATCGAGGCGGCCGACTTCGGCGGGAACTGCAACCGCACCACGGGCGAGAACTGCGTCAACCCGCCCCCGGGTGCGAACTTCTACCCGCTCTACTCGACCACGACCCTCGCCGGCCGGTGCTTCTGGCAGCAGGGCGGGCCGGCGATCCCGGGCACGACGAACAACTTCGGCGGCACGTCGACCGCCGAGTACGGGCCGCTCTTCCAGCTCTTCTATCCGATCCCGGGAGGCGTCGTCCGCCGCTTCAACGACTTCAGGAACACCCGGCCGACGAATCCCTGCTGACGATCAGCATCTCGATTGCGAGGCGCCGCGGGAGCGGCGCCTCGCATCGTCTCAGGACGGTGTGGGAACCGCCTCCTCCGCCTGCGACTTGACGTACTCGATGTAACCGCGCACGTCGGCGGCGGGCTCGGAGTAGGCGTCGCCGAGCGTCGACTCGATCTGGCTCATGTACTCCTTCGCCCAAGGCGGGAACGCGTAGTCGATCGCGCGCAGGAACTCCAGCGTCGCCGCGAGACGGATGTCGGCGATCGACGGCCTGTCGCCGCCGATGAACGACCGGCCGGCGAGGAAGAAGACGTTGTAGACGTCCAGCGGTCCCGCGAGCGCGGCCTCCGCGTCTCGCTGCGCCTGCGCCTTCAGCGACTCGTCAGCCTCGGACGAGCCGACCTCGCCCGCGTACTGCGCGAAGCCGAGCGCCGGATACGTCGCGCGCGCGACCAGCGGATACAGCGTCCCGATGAGATAGAACATCGCGCTGTCGATCATCGCGCGCTCGGCCGGATCCTCCGGATAGAACTCCGTCAGGCCGTGCCTGTTGCAGAGGTACTGCATGATCGCGCAGCTCTCCCAGAGCGAGCCCTTCGCGAGCCCGGCCTCTTCGAGCAGCGGCGTGAGGTCTGCCGGGTCCTTCTGCAGGAACTCCGGCGTGCCCTTCTTAGATCGGAAGAGCACATCGTCGAAGTCGAGCCCGGCAGCACGCACGAAGATCCGGGCCGTCAGGTTGTTCACGCTCGGCTTGAGGATGCTCAGCGTGTTTGCAGCCATGTGTTCCTCCCGCATTGCTGGTAGGGATCAGCGTTCGACTAGTTTCGACTTGTACTCGCTGCGGCGCAAGCTGCCCCACGGGACCAACTCGACGTGCGTCTGGACGACGAGAGCGCTCCGCAGCCGCTCGCGGATCGCATCCGCGAGGCCCTCGTCGGCGGCCCTCCCCGCCGCGAGCTCGACGCTGACCGGGAGCGGCGGCTCCTGCTTCACGCCGGCAGCCTGGGGTCGGACGAGGATCTGGCCGCTCACGTCGGGCTCGAACGCGCTCACGATCTCACGAATCGCCGACGGGAAGACGTTCACTCCCCGGACGATCAGCATGTCGTCCGTCCGCCCGAGGCACCGGATGCGCGGGCCGGTGCGTCCGCAGGGGCACGGGCTCATCCGGACCTCGACATGGTCGCGCGTGCGGAAGCGCAGGAGCGGCGCGGCGCGGTGGCGGAGATGGGTCAGGACGAGCTCGCCGGTGATCCCGTCCGCGAGTTCGAGCGCGGTCTCCGTCTCGGGGTCGATCACCTCGACGTGCACGAAGCCGCGCGCGCCGAGATGCATGCCGTCCTGCTCCTCGCATTCGCCCCAGAGCGAGACGCCGATGTCGCCGATGCCCATCGCCTCGGTGACCCGCGCGCCCCAGCCCGCCTCCAGCTTCGCGCGGAACGCCGGCTCGCCGCCGCCGGGCTCGCCGGCGACGAGCACGCGCACGACGCTCGAGGCGCGCAGGTCGACGCCGCACTCGAGGAGATACGCGGCGTAGGACGGCGTCAGGACCGCGGCCTCGGGACGGAGCAGCTCGATCGCGGCGAGCAGGCGCTCCGTGCTGCCCGTGCCGATCGGGATATGGGTCAGCCCGATCCGCTCGAACGACGCGAGCGCGGCGCCGGCCACGAACGGTCCGGCGTTGTAGGTCGTGACGACCCGCTGGCCCGCGGCGATTCCCGACGCGGCATAGCTGCGTGCCGACGCCGTGACCCAGTTCTCGAGGTCGCCGGCGGTCAGCGGCACGAAGCTCGGCGTCCCGGTGGTGCCGCTCGTCGAGTAGATCCGGACGACCTCGCTCGTTGTGGCGCAGAGATGCGTGCCGATGGGGTTCTCCGGCGTGCAGGTCGCCCGCAGCTCGCGCTTGTCGGTCAGCGGGAGGTGCGAGATCTCCGCCAGTCCGCCCATCGCGGCTGATTCGAAACCCGCCAGCTTGGAGCGGTAGAACGCTGAGCGCTCGAACACGTACTCGAGTTGCGCGCGATAGAAGACGTCGTCGGCCGCGAGCTGCGCTTCCCACGGCTGCAGCTCGACGTCGGTCACTCCGGCCCGCGGTACTCGACCGCTTCCTCCGCTGCGGCGGCGAGCGGAAATCCGATCGACTCCTCTCGCTCCTCGGCGAGATGCGCGAGGAGCCCCGCGGTGCGCGCGAGAATCGGGACGGCCTTCACCGTCGCGGAGGGAAAGCCGAGATCGAGCAAGACCGCCGCGATCGGCAGCGCGACGTTCATCGTCAACGCCCTCCCCCACGCCTCGGCGGCCGCCT
>JABFWJ010000328.1 GCA_013362295.1 Thermoleophilia bacterium | reverse complement strand
GAACGAGACGGCGAATGCGACCCTCGCGCTCGGCGCGCTGCCCGTGATGGCGCATGCCCGCGAGGAGGTCGAGGAGATGGCCGCGATCGCGGGCGCGCTCGTGCTCAACATCGGCACGCTCTCCCCGTCCTGGGTCGAGGCGATGGTGCTCGCCGGGCGCGTCGCGAACGAGCGGGGTATCCCCGTCGTGCTCGACCCCGTCGGCGCGGGTGCGACGACGTACCGGACAGAGACCGCGAAGCGCCTGCTCGACCAGCTGGACGTGACCGTGCTGCGCGGAAACGCCGGCGAGGTGGCGACGCTCGTCGGCGTCGAGGCGGAGGTGCGCGGGGTCGAGTCGATCGGCGGCGGCGGAGACCCGGGTGAGCTCGCACGGGAAGCCGGCAGGCGACTCGGGCTCGTCGCGTCCGTGACGGGCGCCGTCGATCACGTCTCGGATGGCGAGACGGTGATCGCCGTCGAGAACGGACACCCGCTGCTCGGGGCCGTCACCGGCACCGGCTGCATGGCGAGCGCGCTGACCGGATGCTTTCTCGCGGTCAACCGCGACGCGCCCCTCGATGCCGCCGCGGCGGCGCTCGTCGCGTTCGGCGTGGCGGGCGAGGACGCAGCCGCGCACGCGGCCGGCCCCGGCTCCTTCCATGTCGCGCTCTACGACGCCCTCGCCGCACTCGATCCCGAAACGCTCGACGGCAGGGCGCGCACGGCATGAAGGTGCACGCGATCGTGGCCGACCTCGACACCGCCCGCCAGGCGGTCGCGGCCGGTGCGACGGTCGTGCAGCTGCGCGTCAAGGCGCCGACGGCCGAGGTCGTCGCGCGCGGTCGCGGGTTCCGGTCGCTTCCCGCAACCTTCGTCGTCAACGACGACGTCGAGGCCGCCCTCGCGCTGGGCGCCGACGGCGTGCATCTCGGACAGGGCGACACCGGGGCCGAGGCGGCGCGGAGCGCCGGCCTGCTGCTCGGCCGCTCGGTGTCGACGCTCACGCAGGCGCTCGCCGCCGACGCCGATTACCTCGGTGCCGGGCCCGTCTGGGAGACGCCGTCGAAGCTCGACGCAGACCCGCCGCTCGGCCTCGAGGGACTACGCGAGATCTGCGCGGCGGTCGAGCTGCCGGTGATCGCGATCGGCGGGATCGACGCGGCGAACGCGGCCCTGTGCATCGGCGCCGGCGCGGCGGGCGTCGCAGTGATCCGGGCTGCAACCGACCCCGGCCTGAGGAGGGCGGTCGATGCTGCTTTCGCAGCTCGGTGAGCTGGGCCTCCTCGCCGAGCTGGAGGCGCGGGGGCTGATCGTCGGCGTCGAGCACGACGCAGCGGTCGTCGGGGACGGGCTCGTGGCGACACAGGATGCGCTCGTCGAGGGCGTCCACTTTCGGTTCGACTGGATCGACTGGCGGGCGCTCGGCTTCCGCGCCGCCGCGGTCAATCTCAGCGACCTCGCCGCGTCGGGCGCGGCCCCCGAGGTATTGCTCGTCACGCTCGCCGTGCCCGGATCGACACGCGCCGCCGACGTGATCGCGTTCTACGAAGGGATCGCCGAGACGGGTGTGCCGGTCGTCGGCGGGGACACGACCGCCTCGGACGTGGTCCTCGTCTCCGTCACCGCGCTCGGCCGCAGCGACCGGGTGCCCGGGCGGGCGGGTGCACGTCCCGGCGACCTCCTCGTCGTGACAGGCCCGCTCGGCGCGGCCGGCGCGGCGTTTCGCGCCGGCGGCTACGCGGTGCCGCCCCTACGGCTGGAGGAGGGTCGCGCGCTGGCACGACGCGCGCACGCGCTGCTGGACATCTCGGACGGCCTGGCCGTCGACGCGGCTCACATCGCACGCCGCTCCGGAGTCCGCTGCGTCCTCGAGCTCGACGCGGTTCCGCTCGCCGAGGGAGCGACGATCGGCGACCTGGCCTTCGGCGAGGACTTCGAGCTCCTGGCGGCAGTCGAGGATCCCGAAGGATTCGCGGTCGTCGGACGTGTCGAGGAGGGCGACGGCGTCGTGACGCTCTACGCCGGCGAGCCGTACGAGCTCCGCGGCTGGGAGCACTTCACCGCGGGCTGACGCGAGTCGGGCCGCCTGGCCACGCCGGGACGGTTTCGGCGTGGCCAGGCGGGTCCGTGTGCCCTATCCCGCAGCTGGAGGATTGATGACGATGAAGGCGCCGGTGCGCTCGACGGGAAGCCCGCATTGCACGTACCAGCTGGCCCTGCCGAGCGGCCTGCTCCGTGCGATCGGGAAGGCCCAGGAGAGCCTTCCGTCGATCGCGTGCTTCGTTGCGCCGAGTTGCAGGCCGCCGCCCGGGTAGTTGACGACGGCGATGCACGCCGCGAACGACTTCGTCGTCAGCCTGATGTGGAACGTCTGGCCGCGCGCGATCCTCGGCGTCGCGGCGGGCGTGGCGAGCGCTCCGGCCGCCGCGCAGAGTGCGAGTGCGCAGGTCGCGAGGGTGACGAGCAGGCGGTGGGGCACAGACGTCTCCTTCATCCGATGTCGTAGGTCGGCTCGGCCGAGATCACAGGAGTGACTGCGCGCTCGGCCGGCACGGCATCGAAGCCCGAGCTCGCGAGGAACACCATGCGAGAGCCGGAGGGCAACGAGGCGAACGAGTCGCCTGATCCTCCGCCGACCGGGTTGCCGGAGGCGTCGAGCAGCACGATCGAGAGGTGCGTGCTTCTCAGGGTCTTCGCCTGCGCGGTGTTGAGCACCTCGCCGTCGACCTCGCCGACCCAGCTCGTGTCCTGCTGGTTCGGAACGATGCGGACGTTCGCGAATTCCGGGAACAGGTGCGTCTGCTTTGCCTGGTGCTCGCCGATCCGGATCGTCAGCTCGAGCTTCGCGACCGAGACCTGGGACCGCAGTCCCATCGAGTCGCCGTACGCGAAGGTCTGCCCTGCGGCGATCAGGCCGACGTTGTGGGTCATCGACGCGATCAACTGCCCGTTCGCGGCGACCATGTTCACGAGGACGTACACGTTGATCGCATCCTGCGTCGTCGATGTATTGCGGAGGAACAGGCCGAAACTGATGTGACTCCCCGTTGCTCCGAACCAGCCGCCCGTGTCGTTGCGCTGCGAGAAGCCCTGCTTATCCACGACGACGCGCGGCACATCGGCCGTTCCCCCGGATGCCTGCTGCGCCACGACGGCGAACCGGCCGGTGTGCACGACGGTCGCCCCGCAGTGCACCGACCAGGTGCCGGCGCCCAGCGGAGCCGTCCGTGCGACGAGCAGCGCCCAGGAAAGGCGCGCCCCGCGGGCCCGCTTCGCCGAGCCGAGCTGTTTCGTGCCGTCGGAGTACTGGACCTGCGGCGTGCAGATCGCGTGCGACCGGGTCGCGAATGCGATCTGGAGCGCCTGGCCGCGGGCTACGGTCGGCACCCCGGCGGCCGAGGCGGTGGCGGCGCAGAGCGCGAGGCTTGCGACGGCGAACGAGACGAACAGACGGTGCGGCACGGATTCCCCCAACGAAAACAGTTGTCTCCGGCCGCCCCCGGTCGGTCGGCCGCATCGTGGTCCTTCCGGCCCTGGGATTCCTCCCCCGTTTTAGTGATTAGAAGTAGGGCGAGAACGCCTTCTCGAAGTGCTTCTTCGGGCGGGCCCCGTAGACCGTCTCGCGCGGCTCGCCGGCGTCGAACAGGATCACCGTCGGGAGCGAGAGCACGCCGTAGGCGTCGGCCGTGCGCGGGTTCTCGTCGATGTCGATCTTCACGAACTCGACCCTGTCGGTCGCGCCGGCGAGCTCGTTCAGCGCGGGCTCGATCGCCTTGCACGGCCCGCACCACGGCGCCCAGAAATCGACGACCACGGGCCGGCCGGCCTGGAGGACGTCCTGCTCGAAGCTCTCGTCGGTGACGGCGCGCATGCCCGAAAGCTACCGCCCGAGCCGGAGGAGGGGAACGCGCCAGACCGCCTCGAGCACGATCGCCTTGCTCATCTTCGACGTGCCGACCGTACGGTCGACGAACGTGATCGGGATCTCGACCACCCTGAAGCCGGCCTGCTTCGCGCGATAGGTCATCTCGATCTGGAAGGCGTAGCCCTTGGCCGTGACCGCGTCGAGGTCGATCGTCTCCAGGACCGCGCGGCGAAAGCACTTGAAGCCGCCGGTCGGGTCCTTCACGCGCATCCACAGGAAGAACCCGGTGTACATCGACGCGCCGCGTGAGATCGCGCGCCGCAGCGCTCCCCAGTTCCCGACGCGGCCTCCGCGCACGTAGCGCGACCCGAGCACGACGTCGGCGCCCTCCTCGGCGGCCGCGATCAGGCGCGGGACGTCCTTCGGGTCGTGGGAGAAGTCGCAGTCCATCTCGACGATCAGCTCGGCACCCGCTGCGAGGGCCTGGCGGAATCCCGCGATGTAGGCGGGGCCGAGGCCCTCCTTTACCTCGCGGTGCAGAACGTCGACGAACGTGAGCTCCGCCGCGAGCCGGTCCGCGATCCGACCGGTGCCGTCCGGCGAGTTGTCGTCGATCACGAGCACGCGGTCGCCCTCCCGCAGAACCCCTACCAGCGCGCGCAGCATCGGCTCGAGGTTCGCGCTCTCGTTGTAGGTCGGCACCAGAACGGTCGCCTGCATCGCCGCGCCTATGATCGCTGGCGTGCCGGAACTTCCGCGGAACGACCTGCTCGCGGAGCAGTTCGACCTGCTCGCAGACCTGATGGAGCTGGAGGGCGGAGACGGGTTTCGGATCTCCGCCTACCGCAAGGCGGCGGCGCGGATCCGCGAGACGCCCTCTTCGGTCGCGCAGCTCGCGCTCGACGGCAAGGCCAAGCAGCTGCAGGGAATCGGCAAGACGATCGAGGCGAAGATCGTCGAGGTCGTCGACGAAGGCGAGATCCGGGCGCTCACGAAGCGGAAGGCGGAGGTGCCGGCGGAGGTCGCGACGTTCATGCGCCTGCCCGGCCTCGGCCCGAAGACTGCGAGGCGCATCTGGCAGGAGCTCGGGATCACGACCGCGGCCGACCTGAAGGCGGCGGCGGAGGCGCAAGGCCTGCGCGGGCACGCGGGGATCGGCGCCGGGACGGAGGAGAAGATCGCGGCCGCGCTCGCACGGCCGAAGGCAACCGAGGGGCCGCGCCGGGCGCTCCTCGGAACCACACTTCCGAAGCTGCGCGCCGTCGTCGAGGTCCTGCGCGAGCATCCGGCGTCGGTCGAGGTGTCGCTGGCAGGATCGGCCCGGCGCATGCGGGAGACCGTGCGCGACCTCGACATCATCGCGACCGCCACCGACGCCGAGGCCCTCGTCGACTACTTCTGCAGCCTGCGCTGGGTCGTGGACGTGGCCGCCAGGGGATCGACGAAGGCCACCGTCGTCTCGCACGACGGCTCGCGCTTCGACCTGCGGGTCGTTCCTCCCGAGAGCTACGGCAACCTGCTGCAGCACTTCACCGGCTCGAAGCACCACAACGTCGCGCTGCGCGAGGACGCGGTGCGCCGCGGCTTCTCCGTTTCCGAGTACTCCGTCACCGAGGTCGAGTCGGGCGAGGAGCACTCGTTCGCGCGCGAGGAGGACGTCTATCGCTTCCTCGGCTACGACTGGATCCCGCCCGAGCTGCGCGAGAACGGCGGCGAGCTGGCCGCGGCGCGCAAGGGAGCGCTGCCGGCGCTCGTCGAGCTCGGCGACCTGCGGGGCGACCTGCACACGCACACGACGTGGTCCGACGGCAAGGACCCGCTCGAGGAGATGGTCGCGTCGGCGCAAGCGCGCGGCTATGCGTACTACGCGATCTGCGACCACGCGCAGCGCCTGCGCGGCGACCTGCTCGGGCAGCAGTCGGAGCAGATCGACGCGCTGAACGAGCTGATTACATCTGACAAGAACTCCGCCCCGTTTCGCATCCTCAAGGGCATCGAGGTGAACATCCGGCCCGACGGCACGCTCGATGTTTCGGAGGAGGATCTCGCGACACGTGACTGGGTGGTCGCGTCGGTCCACTCCCGGTTCGACCACAACCCGACCGAACGAGTGCTCGGAGCGATGGAGAGCCCGTACGTCGACTGCATCGGGCACGTCACGAACCGGAAGATCGGTAAACGCACGCCGTCACCGGTCGACGTCGAGCGCGTGATCGAGAAGGCGCTCGAGACCGGCACCTTTCTCGAGATCAACTCGCAGCCGGATCGCCTCGACCTGACCGACCTGCACGCACGCGCCGCGCGCGAGGCCGGGCTGAAGCTCGTCATCGACTCCGACGGCCACGAGGTCGGCGCGCTCGACTTCGTCGAGCTCGGCGTCGGCCAGGCGCGCCGCGCGTGGCTGACGAAAGACGACGTCCTCAACACGCGAACGTGGAAGCAGATCGAGAAGCTCCGCAAGAAGCGCGCATGAGCTTCCGCGACGAGCTCGAGCGCGCCGCCGACTGGGTCGAAGGGTACTTCGACCGCGTCGCGGATCTGCCCGTCGCGGCCCGCGTCGAGCCGGGCGACGTCCGCTCGCGCCTGCCGGGCTCGGCGCCCGAGCACGGCGAGCCGTTCGAGACCCTGCTCCGCGATCTCGACGACGTGATCCTGCCGGGGATCACGCACTGGAACCACCCGCGCTTCTTCGCCTGGTTCGCGAACACCGGCTCGGAGCCCGGCGT
>JABFWJ010000484.1 GCA_013362295.1 Thermoleophilia bacterium | reverse complement strand
CTCACGGCCTGTCTGGCGCTGCTTCTGACGGCGTGCGGTGGGTCGCACCTCGCGGGGGCGAACGGCGTGAAGCAGGGTCCCGCACCTCAAATCTCGCTCCGTGACCAGAACGGCGAGCTCGTCGACCTCGAGCAGCAGCGCGGCCGTGTCGTCGTGCTCACGTTTCTCTACACCAGGTGCAGGGACGTCTGCCCGCTGATGGCGAGCACGCTGAACGCCGTCCTGGCCAACCTGAAGCAGTCCGAGCTCGAGCGTGTGCGTGTGGTCGCCGTCAGCGTCGATCCGCGCGGCGACACGTTCGCAGCGGTGCGAAAGTATGCGAGGGAGAAGCATCTGTTGCCGGAGTTCCATTACCTCGTGGGCTCGAAGCAGGACCTCGAGCCCGTCTGGTCCGAGTACGGCATCCTCAGCGATCCCGTCAGCCTCGAGAGCATCGACCACACCGGCCGGATCATCGTGATCGACCGCAAGGGAGAGCTGCGCGCGGGCTTCCCGCCGACGGTTCCCGCGGCGACCGTCCTCGCCGACGTGAAGAAGCTGCTCGCGTGAGCGGGCGCGCCGTCGCAGCGTGCTCGGCGCTCGCACTGCTCATCGCCTCGGCCGCCTCCGCCGCCGCGCCGGCGGTGCAGTTCCGCGTCTACGCGCAGACGGGCATTCGACTCACCGACATCGTGTGGACCGGCGAGCGGTTCCTGTATCTCGAGAACACGAAGAACACGGTCTGGGCCGCCGACCGTACCGGCCGCCGGGCCGGCGTCTTCGCCTCGATGCCGAAGCAGACGGAGGAGACGCGTTGCCGGCTGCCGGCCGGCTCGCACGGGTTTGCGGCCGGCGATCTTTACTGTCATTCGCCCGACAACACGATCTACCGCATCGATCCGAGCGGGAAGGTGACGACGTTCGCGAAGCTGCCCGAGCAGGCGATCTCCGACGGCGCGCTCGCGTTCGACACCGTCGGCCGGTTCGGGTTCGCGCTGCTTGCTGCGACGGGCCGGTCCGGGCGCTCGAACAGCGCGCCGGGGGCGGTGTACGCGATCTCGCCGGCGGGCGTAGTGCGGCGCGTCGGGCGGTACACGGCAACGGGCGGCGCGGACGAGATCGTGGTCGCCCCGGCCGGGTTCGGAAGCGGCGCGGGCCAGGCCGTCCTGACGATCGACGCGGGCAAGACCGGCTCGCTGCTGATGATGAGCCCGCGCGGAGCCGTGCGACGCATTGCACAGCTGCCGGACGGCCCCAACCCGATCGTCGCGGTGCCGCGTGGGAGCGGCGGTGCGAGCCCGGGGGTGGCACCGGGCCTGTACGTCACCGACACCCTGTCGAAGAACGTCTTCTTCGCGCCGGCCTCGGCGCTTGCGCGCTACGCGGGCGACCTCGTGGTGGGCTCCGAGCTGCGCGCGCTCTTCTGGGCCGTCCGTCCTCGCGGTTCGGGCTTCCAGGCGGTGCGTATCCCCGCGGTCCTGCCCGGCTCGAAGTTCAACCTCGAAGGCGCCGTCTACGTCATCTAGAGGCCGGCCTTGTACGCGACCAGCGCGGCCGTCCACTGCGCGGCGGCGCTGAGGGTACCGCCCGTCTTGTAGCTGCCGCTGTTCGGCGCCAGCCACCAGCTCGAGTAGATGCTGCGCGTGACGCTGCCCAGGAGGGTGCCGGTCGGCGTGAGGCCGGTGAAGGGGAACGCCGGTGTGAACGTCGCGCTGTTCGCGGATCCGAAGCCGGCGGCCAGGAGGTCGCCCGGCTGCGTGGTGGCGATCGTCGCGGTGCTCGGAGCGTTCGAGCTGCCCTGCGCGACTGCACTCGTGTCGACCCGGTTGGTCGAGGCAATCCCGGCGAAGTCCGCGGCGCTGACCATCCTCGTCGAGTAGAGGCTCGCGGAGAACGTGACCGTGATCTTGTCGCCCGCCTGGAGCGCCGTCGAGACGTACCCGGACCCGATGTAGCTGTTGAGCGACGTGCCGGTGTGATTGACGGTCGCGTCCACGGTGTAGAGGTTGCCGCGGGTGTCGGTGATCGAGTTGATCAGGATGCCCCACGAGTTGATCCCTGCGAACACGATCACCGTGTGCCCGCGCGCGACGGGGCCCGGCAGCGTCAGCTGGGCGGTCTGGCCCGTGTTGGCAGCATTCGCCGTCCCGAGATCCGCGACGAACTTGATTCCGGCTCCCTGGTTGAACACGGTGACCGTCACCGGCGCAGACGTCGTGACGTTGCCGGCGTTGTCGCGCGCGACCGCGGTCAGCGTGTGCGTTCCGTTGAAGGTCGCCGTCGTGTCCCAGGTCGCGTTGTACGGAGCCGCCGCTGCCTCCGCGCCGAGCGGCTGGCCGTCGAGCCGCAGCTGCACTCCGACGACGCCGACGTTGTCGCTCGCCGTCGCGGTCACCGTCGTCGTCCCCGCGACTGTCTGCCCCGCAGTCGGATTGTTGATCGCGACCGTCGGCGCGGTCGTGTCCGCGAGGACGTTGACCGTCGCCTCGTTCGAGAGCGGCCCTACGTTGCCCGCACCGTCGACGGCGGTCACGGCGTAGTAGTACGTCCCGGGCGTCGTCTGGTCGACGTACGTCATCGTCGTCGCCTCGCCGATCCAATTGGCCGTCGTGGCCGTCACGCCCGGAGAGCTCGAGCGGTAGACCTCGTAGCGCGCGACGGCCTTGTTGTCCGTCGCGGCGCCCCACGTGAGCGTCGCCTGGCCGATCTGCGACGACGTTGCGGTGAGCGTGCCGGGCGCGGAAGGCGGCGTCGTGTCGCCGACCGGCGGATCGCTGCCCGTCGGCTTGTACCCGACGACCGCGGCTGTCCACTGCGAGATCGCGCCGAGGGTTCCGGAGGATTTGTAGGTGCCGGTGCCCGGAGCGATCCACCAGGCCGGATAGATGCTGCGCACGACGCTCCCGAGCAAGGTCGTGGTCGGCGTGAGGGCGGTGAACGGGAACGCCGGCGTGAGTGTCGTGCTGCTCGCCGAGCCGAAGCCCGCGACGAGCAGCTCACCGGGCTGCGTCGTGGTCACGTTCGGGCTGGCCGGGCTCGTGGAGCTGCCGAACGCGCCCGCGCTCGCGTCGACGCGGTTTGCGGAGGCGATGCCGGAGAAGTCCGACGCGCTGACCAGCCTCGTCGAGTAGAGGCTCGTCGAGAAGGTGACCGTGATCTTGTCGCCCGCCTGCAGGGCGGTGGAGATATAGCCCGAGCCGACGTAGCTGTTGAGCGACGTCCCGGTGTGGTTGACGGTCGCATCGACCGTGTACGTGTTCCCGCGGGTGTCGGTGATCGAGTTGACGAGGATCCCCCAGGAGTTGATCCCCGCGGCCACGATCACGGTGTGTCCCTGCGCGACGGGGCTCGCGAGCGTCAGCTGCACCGTCTGTCCCGTGTTGGCGACGTTGGCGGCCCCCAGGTCGCGCACGAACTGGATGCCCGCGACCGGATTGAACACGGTGACGACGACCGCAGCCGACGTCGTACTGTTCCCGGAGGTGTCGCGCGCGACCGCGGTCAACGTGTGTGTTCCGTTCGCCGACTGCGTGGTGTCCCACTTGGCGGAGTACGGCGCTGCCGTCGCCTCCGCGTCGAGCGGCTGGCCGTCGAGGCGGAACTGCACGCCCGCGACGGCGACATTGTCGTTCGCGTTCGCCGTCACGCTGATCGTTCCGGCCACGGTCTGGCCGGGACTGGGAGCGCTGAGCGCGACCGTCGGCGCCGTCAGGTCGGCGAGGACGTTGACCGTGGCCTCGTTCGAGAGCGGTCCCGCATTGCCCGCGCCGTCGACGGCAGTCACGGCGTAGTAATAGGTCCCCGGGGTGGTCTTGTCGACGTACGACGTCGTCGTCGTCTCGGCGATCCAGTTCGCGGGTGTCGCGGCGACGCCCGGCGACGTCGAGCGGTACACCTCGTAGCGTGCGACTGCCTTGTTGTCCGTCGCGGCCGTCCACGAGAGGCTGGCCTGGCCGATCACGCCGGACGCCGACAGCGCAGAAGGCGCGGTGGGTGGGACGTTGTCCTCCCACGGCGCGGGGAGCCGCACCCAGCCGGCGACGGACGGCACGCCGTTGCCGTTGACGATGAAGAGCATGTAGTAGCCGCTCGGTGCCGTGGCGGCATCCGCGGGGGCGGTCGCGGTGAGCGCGCCCGTTCCCTTCGTGAACGTCAGCGGGATGTAGCGCTGCTGCATGTCGATCGAGAGCGTGACCGCGCCCGGACGGACGAGAGCGACCGACTGGATGCCCGGCGCGTCGGGTGTCGCGATCGTGAACGGTTTGCCGTAGTCGATGTTCGTCTGGACCGACGTGATCGTGGGGCGCGCACCCTTGAACAGATACGGCGGCGAGTAGATCTCCGCGTTCGTCTCGTTCGTGGCGGTCGAGTTCTCGAGCTGCCCGCCGCCGGCCATCAGCACACGGCCGTCGGGGAGGAGGAGGGCGGTCGAGTGGTACATCCGAGGCGTCTGCATCGACGCGACGGTCGTCCACTTCTCTGTCGTCGCATCCCAGAGCTCGGCCGGCAGAACGCCCTTGGTCAGGTCGATGCCGTCCGAGGCGGACTCGCCGCCGGTCGCGAGGACATTGCCGTCCGGGAGCACGGTCAGCTGCAGGTACGCGCGCGGGTAGGTGAGCGGCGTCACCTGCCGCCAGGTCGGTGCGGTCTGGTTCAGGTCGAGGACGCCCGCCTTCCCGTCGACGGCGATTGTGGGGCCGCCGGGCTCCGCATACGTGCCGGCCTTCAGGATCTTCCCCGGCCGGTACATCACGGCCGCGTGCCCGGTGAAGCCGCTGTCGCCGAGCACCGACCACGATCCGCTGCTCGGATCGAAGACGCGCGTGGTCGGGTCCGGGCCAGTGCTGACGACGCGTCCGTCGGGCGCCACGAACATCTGTGGGTACATCGGCATCTTGAGGCGCGCGTTCGGGAAGTCCTGCCAGCTGTTCGTTACCGGGTCGTAGATCTCGGGCAGCGTGTTCGAGCTGTCGACGAGGTAGCTCGGCTGCGTCAGATCGCCGTGTGTCAGGTTGTCGCCCGAGACGACGAGCACCTTGCCGTTCGGAAGCTCCGTCGCCGTGGGGTACCAGCGGGCGTCGGTCATCGCCGCTCCCGCAGTCCACGTCTTTGTGGCAGGGTCGAACACCGTTGCGTTGTTCAGGCCGACGTAGGCCTTGACGTGACCGCCGAGCACGAGCGTCTTGCCGTCCGGCAGCTCGACGTGTCCGGCACAGAAGAGGTTCACGCCGCTCGCGGCCGGCGAGAAGGTCGCCGTGACCGGGTCCCACACGCGTTCGGAGTTGACCGCCGCCCCGAACCCGTCCCAGACGAGGACCCCGCCCGTCGGCTGCAGCACGCTGTGCACCGCCACGAGCGGCCAGTCGAACGGCCCCTGCCACTTGCCGGTGACGTCCGCGCCGGCGATCGGGGCCGGCGCCGTGTCGACGGCGGCACGGTAGGTCACGAGCGCGTCGTCCCAGAACGTGCTGGCCGAGAGGGTTGCCTGCGCCCGGTACTGGCTCAGCGCGCTGACGATCTTGTACGACTGCTGCAACGTCCGCGAGACCGATCCGAGTGTCGCGTTGACCGGAGCGACCGGCGTGAAGCCGTTGCCCGGCGTGAGCGTGTTCGTGAGACCTCCTTCGAGGCCGATGCCCGAGACGAGGAGCTCGTCGTTCTGCGCGGTATTCGCCGTGAACGGCGTGTTCGGGGTCAGGCTCGAGCCGTTCTGGAGCGCGATCTGGTCGACGCGGTTCGTCGCGGCGATCCCCTTGAAGTCGAGCGCGGTGATGGTGCGTGCGCTGTACAGGTTCGCGGAGAAGGTGGCCGTGATGGTGTCGCCCGCTTGCAAAGGGGTGCTGACGTAACCGGAACCGACGAACGTGTTCATCGAGGTCACCGGATGGTTGATCGTGGCGTCGACCGTGTACGAGTTTCCACGGGAGTCGGCGATGCTCGTCAACTGGATGCCCTTCGAGCTGATGCCGGCGAAGACGATCACCGTGTCGCCGAGCTCGACGTTGTTCGCCAGCGTCAGCACGACAGTCTTCCCGGTGTTGCCGACGCCCGTCTGCCCGAGCTGGCGGACGAACGTGATCGGCGGCGGCTTCGTCACGGTGACGGTGACGGGCGGCGCCGAGGCGGTGTTGCCGGCCGCGTCGCGTGCGACGGCGGTGATCGTGTGCGTGCCCAGCGGGAGGAGCGTCGTGTCCCAGGAGCTCGTGTAGGGCGCGGCGGCCAGCTCCGCGCCGAGGTTCGCGCCGTCGACCTTCAGCTGGACTCCGACGACACCTGTGTCGTCTGTCGCGGTCGCCGTGACGGGCACGGTCGCGCTGACAGACGCGCCGGCGGTCGGAGCCGCGATCGAGACGGTCGGCGGCGTCGTGTCCGCGGGGGCCGTCGAGGCTTCGGGCTTGACCCCGACGTAGAACAGCTCCGCGTAGAACGACCGGTCGTGGCGGACGTCCTCGTCGAAGTAGCTCGCGTCGATGATGTTGGCGTTCGTCTCGCGCAGCGGGTCCCAACGGAGCGACGCCGCCCCGTCGCGCGGCGACGTCGTCAGCTCGTTGTAGGCGCCCCAGGGCTGCCCGGCGAGGTGCGCGCGGTAGCCGAAGTGGATGTTCACGTCGTGGCCGAGGAACTGGTACAG
>JABFWJ010000489.1 GCA_013362295.1 Thermoleophilia bacterium | reverse complement strand
TCCAGCGCGCATTCGCGCCGCCCTCGCCGACGTGGAAGTACGCGAAAACGCCGTTCGACCCCACGGAGTCGTTCCACGCCACGCACGTCGCGGGCATCGCCGCCGGCGACCACGGCACGAGCGCAGGCTCGACGCAGATCTCCGGCGTCGCACCGAACGCCTGGCTCGGCAACTACAAGGCGCTGACGATCCCGACGCCGGGCTTCGGGCTGGACGGCAACAGCGCGGAGCTCGCCGCCGCCGTCGAGGCCGCGGTCGCCGACGGGATGAACGTGATCAACATGTCGCTCGGCGAGCCCGAGGTCGAGCCGTCGCGCGACCTGCTCGTCCGCGCCCTCGACGGCGCCGCCGCCGCCGGCGTCGTGCCCGTGATCGCCGCGGGCAACGACTTCTCCGACCTCGGCTTCGGGACCGTCTCGTCGCCGGGGTCTGCACCCACCGCGATCACCGTCGCTGCGGTCGACTCGCGCAACGTGATCGCCGGCTTCTCCTCCGCCGGCCCCACCCCCGTCTCGCTGCAGATGAAGCCCGACATCAGCGCGCCGGGCGTCTCGGTCCTCTCGTCGCTGCCCGCGAGCGAGGGAACGTTCGGGCTGCTGAGCGGGACGAGCATGGCCGCGCCCCACGCCGCGGGCGCCGCAGCGTTGCTCAAGGAGCGTCACCCGACGTGGACGGTTGCGCAGCTCAAGTCGGCGCTCGTGCAGACGGGTGACCCGGTGCGCACGTCGACCGGCGCCGAGGTCTTCAGCACGCGCGAAGGCGGCGGGATGATCGATCTTCCCCGCGCCGACGCGCCGTTGATCTTCGCGGCCCCGACGGGCCTTTCGTTCGGACTGCTGACGCCGAGCGCACCTGCGACCCAGAACGTCGCGCTCACCGACGCCGGCGGCGGAACGGGGCCCTGGACCGTGACGACCGTCGTGCAGCAGGGGAGCGGCACGGTCGCCGTGCCGCCCGCCGTGACGGTGCCGGGCGCACTTTCGGTCACCGCGACCGCCGGCCAGAAACCCGTCGACGTCACAGGCTTCGTCGTCCTGACGAACGGCGGGGAAACCCGGCGGATTCCGTTCTGGTTCGCGGTCAGCGCGCCGAAGCTCGGCGGCGAGGCGAAGCCGCTGCTCCGGCGGGCGGGCACCTATCGGGCAACGACCGTGGGCGGGCCCTCGCTCGTCTCGAGGTACGCGTATCCGACCGGCGGCGACGTCGAGTATCCCGGCCCGGAACGCGCCTACCGTGTGGTCATCTCGGGCCGGCCGGCGAACTTCGGCGTCGTCGTCCTCGCGGGCAAGGCGGTGCCGCACATCACACTCGACGGGAGCGAGGACCATCTCGCGGGCTACACGGCCCTTCCGCTCGACCTCAACCCCTACCGCAAGTCGTTCGGCGAGCAGGTCCGCATCTCCGGCGTCGACGTTCCCGCCGGCGGCGCCTACGACATCGTCTTCGACACGCGCTCAACCGCCCAGGCAGGGCGGTTCACGTTCCGGTACTGGGTCAACGACCGCAAGCCCCCGACCCTGCGGGCGGCCGCGGGCCGCGGCAGGATCGTCGTCAGCGCCACCGACGCAGGCTCCGGCGTCGATCCGTCATCGGTCCTCGTGACACTCGACGGCCGCACGGTCAAGCCGCGCGGGGCACCCCGGGCGCTGATCGTGACGGCGACGAAGGGCCGGCACAAGCTCGTCGTGCGAGCCGCCGACTACCAGGAGACGAAGAACATGGAGAACGTGCCGCCGATCCTCCCGAACACGGCGACGCTCCGGACGAACGTGACCGTCAGCTAGTTCTTCTTGCGCTCCCGCGGGTCGATCGTCGGCAGGTTCGCGAGGTCGCGCTCGACCGCGCGCGCGAAGTCGTCGCTGTCGGACTCCACGACGCGCAGGTGGGACTTGCGCCGCGCGCGCTCGCGCCGGGAGCTCCGATCCAGGCCCGCGCGGGCGCCGATCCGCGGCCACTCGGCAGCGATCACGAGGGCGATCGCGGCAACGAGGAGGACGACCCCGAAGAGGCTCACGAGTCAAGGATAGACAGCCGTCTCCGAGAATTGGACATCATGAGGCTCCGCCTGCTTTTTTTCGGCGCGCTGGCGTGCCTGGCCGCCGGTTGCGGGGCGACCGAAACGGCGACGACGACCGTGTCGGCGCCGTCCACCTCGACGCTCCCGGTCTCCCCCAGCCCGATGGCGATCACGGTGTTCCGGGTCGACAACGGGCTCCTGAGGCCGAAGGTCACCCACGTCCCGCACACGACGGCCGTCGCGACAGCGGCGCTCGACGCGCTCGGCCTCCGCGCCGACGTCGCGATCGACGGCGGGACCGCCAAGGTGGCGCTCGACGACGCAACGCAGGATCAGCAGGCCGAGATCGTGTACACGCTCACCCAGTTCGCGACGATCAAGCGCGTCGACGTCGCCGGCCGCACCGGGCTGACCCGTGCGGATTTCGCGAGCTACGTGCCGCCGATCCTCGTCGAGACCCCCGCGGCGGGCGCCGAGGTGCCGTCGACCTTCCACGTGGCCGGGACGGCGAGCGTCTTCGAGGCGACGCTGGTCGTGCAACTCGAGCGGGCCGGCAAGGTGATCGCCAGGCAGACCGTGACGGCGTCGGAAGGCGCCCCGGGACGAGGCACGTTCGATACCACGATGACGGCCGAGCCCGGCGAGCTCACGATCGCCGCCTTCGCACCCTCGGCGGCGAACGGGGCCCCGCAGCACGAGGTCGACGTCCCCGTGACCGTCAAGCCCTGATTTCGGGCGAGCTACAATGCCCGCCGCTGAGCGGTCCCCGGTAGCTCAATTGGCAGAGCATCCGGCTGTTAACCGGAGGGTTGTTGGTTCGAGTCCAACCCGGGGAGCTATCTGCAGGAACGGCCGACGGCGACGAGTGCCGCGACGCGTTCGGCGCACGGCAGGAGGCGGCCGCCGCGGACGATGCGCCGCCCGAAGCCAACCGTCTTGTTGTGCATGAGCAGGATGTAGGCGAGGATCGTGAACACTGAGCCCGCCGAGAGGTGGCCGCCCCGCCCCGCTCGAACCGCGAGCACGAGGATGGCGCACGTCGTGCCTGCAAGCACCGCGTGCACTGCGAAGGTCGTGATGCCTTCGATGCGCGTCACCTTCGAGTCGGGTCTCCGCTCAGGATCACCGTGCGGGGCGGGGAGCGCGGCGGTGCCGGCGAAGTAGCGGTGAAGGTCGTCCGTGAGGGAGCCCTCACGTTTCCTCGAACGACGAGCGACGCGTGAACAGCGCCACGCGCCGAGTGCTCCGACGATCACCGTCCCGAGGCCGCCCGAGAGGAAGACGAGCCCGATCAGCGGGTCGATCAGGAAGAGGATGATCGTCACGCCGACGAAGAAGGCGCCGTTGCGCGAGGCGCCGATCAGGATTGTTTTGACCCCGCTCTTGACCCGCGCGGCGTCGCCGGTGACGGCGGCGATCAGATTGCCGGCGTCGCTCTGCGCCGCCGCCGCGGGGAGCCTCGCGAGCGCAGCCGCTTTCGCGTCGCGTACCAGACCGACCGCGAAGCGGGTGAAGGCGAGTCGCTGGAGGGATTCGGAGATCCCCCAGAGGAGAACGATCGCGACGAAACCGCCCACGAGCCACCAGACGGGGTCGCCAACATGGGGAACCAGCCCGGCGACCGCGGCCCCGCGGCCGCCCTTGTGGAAGACGATCTCCAACAGGCCGCGAAGCGGCCAGGGGAACGCGAGCCGGCAGGCGACGAGCACCAGCGTGGCGAGCGCCCCTTCCACGAGCCGCCGCCGGTACGGCCTGCCGTAGGGCGCAAGCGTGCCGCACGCCGTTCGCGCGCGCCGGGCAGTCTTGAGGATCTCGCTCATGCGGCGACTCGCTGCTCGGTCCGGATCCAGTGAACCGCGGCCGCCGTCGCGCTGCCGGGGTTGTAGAAGAGGTCGCGGGCGATCGCCCTCCGGCTCTCGGACTGCGCCTCCGGATGCTCCAGCGCCGCCGCGACCGCCTCGACTGCTTCGGCGGGCCCGGAGACGACGGTCCCGCCCTTCCGTCCCCACGTCTCGAGGTCGAGCCGTCCGTCTTCGACGGCCGCCGCCGCGAGCAACTCCGGGACGTCGACGAAGACGATCGGCCTGTCGAGCAGCAGATACTCGTTCGCGATCGAGGAGGCGTCGCTGATCAGCAGGTCGGAGACGTACAGCGCCGGAATCGCATCGGGTGTCCGGAGCAAGCGCAGGTGCTCGCCCTCGAGCGGGGCGAGCCGCTCGTTCCAGTCGATGTCCGCCTTCGGATGGTCGTGCGGCTTGACGATCACGTCGTAGCTGCCGACGGCGAGGAGCTGTTCGATCAGCTCCTCGCCGCACGTCTCGAGTGAGTTGCCGTGCGCCCCGGTGGGCGCGTAGAGAACAACCGGCCGGTCGCCCGAGAAGCCCAGCTCGCGCAGAATCGCTTCACGATCGAGGCTCGCGTCGAGCAGCCGGTCGGTCTTCGGGAAGCCGATCCGAGCGACGCGCGGGTCGTCCGCCGAGATGATCCCGCGGCTGTCGAAGCCGCGCCGCATGTACGGGCCGAGCATGAAGTAGTGGTCGTAGCCGCCGTTCTCTTGCCGGATCGCGCGGTTGCGGAAGGAGAGGCCGTGGAAGAGCTGCACGCTCTTCCGGAAGCTGCGGGGCCTTATCGGCTTGGTGTTCGCGCAGAAGAGGATGTCGACGTCGAGCCCCGGCAGCTCCGCAGCGTCGACGACCGACTCCGGCTGCAGCCCGAACGGCCCGTACATCATCTCCGTGTCGTGCTCGCGCAGGCCCGCGTCATCCGTCTTGCGTGTCCCGCCGGAGACGAGCACGTCGACCCCCGGCTCCCGGCGAAGCGCGTGGAACAACGGCTGGAAGCAGACGAAGTGCACCGGTGCATAGCCCGTGAACAGGACGCGCGTCATGCCGCCGCACCCACGCTGCCCGGTGCCCATCCGTGACGGATCGGGCGGGCTCCCACCATGAGCGACTCGATCGCGGGCCAGACCTGCGTTCGAGCCAGAGCGAGGTCGTGCGGAAAGTCGATCTCGACCCACGGAGCCCCCGCGATATCGATGCATGAGATCGGATGCCGGTGCGCAATCGCGTTGACGGCCGAGCCGACCCACTCACGATCACGCCCGCTGCGAACGAGCGATCCCGCGGCGCAGAAGGCGGCGTTCGCTGCCGCCTCGGTCAGGCGAATGACGCCGACGTTCTCACCCTGGGCCTCCGCCGATGGGAGCTGTTTGCTCATCCGCACCAACCGGCCCTCCCGCAGGCGCACCTTCATGTGCTCGTCGTCCTCGCCCGAGCCGGAGTCGAAGGCCAGCGCGCTGCCGCCGCGCGAGACGAGCGCGTGCAGGATCTGCGCCGGGAAGAGGACGTCGCAGTTGACGACGAACAGGTCTCCCCGGACCGCCCGCCGAGCGAGCCAGAACGAGTAAAGGCTGTTCGTCTCCGCGTAGCGTGCGTTGAGCACGAAGGTCGCCACCCCGCCGTCGACCTCACGTACCCGCTCGTGGGCGTGCCCGACCACGACCGTGACGCGCGTCGCGCCCGCGTTTCTGAGCGCATCGACCTGGTGCAGAAGGAGCGGCCGACCGCCGACCTCTACGAGGCATTTCGGCGTCGCGGCCGCGTCGCCGAGGCGCGAACCGCGGCCGGCGGCAAGGATGAGTGCATGCATGGACCCCTCCGAGTGTCGAAAAGACGGTGCTTGGGTTGGGGGCCAAGAGCGCCGCCGGGCCTGGTTCCTGCGCAGGTCCGGCGAAGACCACTCCTCCGGGGGAGCCCCGCCGGAGGAACCTGACCCTTTGGAGGGGTTGCGAGCTCCGAGCGGAGCGGGCAGAATGCCGTCCCTTTCGCTCGACCCGAAGGGGCCTGCGGCCTCTCTTCCCCTTGCTCATGACCCGCGCACACGCGACCGATACGACATCCTGATGTCTGCCTTCGAGCTCCCGCCGCTGTCCGCCGGTGACGCCAGGCCCGGCAGCAGCCGCGAATCGGCGGCGATCCGCATCGGCCAGCTCTACGAGCAGCACCACCGGATGGTGCGCGCGCTCTGCCAGCTGCTGCTGCGCAACCCGGTCGACGCCGACGACGCCGTCCAGCAGACGTTCCTCTGCGCCCTGGGGAGCCTGATCGACGGCACCGTCCCCGAGCTTCCCGGGGCCTGGCTCGCGACGATCGCGCGCCGCGAATGCTGGGCGCGCGGCGCCCGGCGGAAACGGCAGCCGCTGACGCTCGACGAGACGACCGCACCGCTTTCGGAGACGAATCCGCTGGACGAGGCGATCCGAAACGCCGACCTGACCGCACTCTGGGCGGCGATCAACGACCTCCCGCGCCAGCAGCGCAAGGCGTTCCTGATGCGCGAGTTCTCCGGGCTTTCCTATGCCGAGATCGCGGAAGCGCTCGGCGCCAGCGAATCGGCGATCGAGTCCCTGCTCGTGCGTGCCCGCAGGCAGGTTCGGGACGGGCTCGCGCCCGTCCTCCGCACCGCCAACCTCGTCACCACCCCCGTCGTGCTCCTCTACCACCGCTGGCAGCGCCTCAGCGGCGACCACAACGCCTGCGTCGGTAGCTGAGCGGGAGCGGGAGCCGCGGCGACGACCGCAGCGGTCCCCGTCGCCGCGAAAGTCGCCGCGGCGGTC
>JABFWJ010000107.1 GCA_013362295.1 Thermoleophilia bacterium | reverse complement strand
GCTTCGTATGTCTTTCCCTTCGCCAACCTCGGCAGGGCGACGCTCAGCACCGCGTCACCGTCGGGTGCGACGACGAGCTGTCCGGCTGCACCGTTCAGCGGCAGATGACGCGAGCGCGGATCGCTGAGGATGCCGACCGTCTCGCGCTCGTGGGAAAGCGAGCTGTGCAACGAGGCCGCCCACACGCCCAGCGCAACGGCCGCGGCCGACGCGGCGACGGCGGCCGCCGCTGCGATCGACACGGCGAACGAGCGCCGCGAGCGGAGCTGCACGACGTTCTGTCGCTCCGCACGCGCGGCGTCGATGATCCGTCCACGCAGCGCGGCCGGCGGCGGCGGCCCCTCGACCGCGAACGCGAGCGAGCTCGCGGCGTCGCGCCGGCCCGCGAGGGCGGTGCGGCACCTGGCGCACTCGTCGAGGGGCTCCTCGAAGCGCGCCCGCTCGTCCGCGGTCAGGACATCGAGCGCGTAGAGGGCGGAAAGCTCGTGAACGTCGTCGGCCATAGGGATCCAAAGCCGTATTCGCCGCCAGGAAGCGGACGGTTCGGACCGAACCTACTCGAGCGGCGGGTTCTGGACGTTGTGCTCCGTGGCGTACTCGTCGGTGAGCTTGTTGACCACGTCCATGCCGTCGCCGTAGGCGTAGTTGATCTTGACGAACGGCTCCCACTTCTCGGGCAGTGCGTCCTCGGGGAAGATCGCCTCGACCGGGCACTCGGGCTCGCAGGCACCGCAGTCGATGCACTCCTCCGGGTCGATCACGAGGATGCGATCGGCCTCGTGGATGCAGTCCACGGGGCAAACGTCGACACAGGACTTGTCTTTGATGTCGATGCACGGCTCGGCGATGATGTACGTCACGGCGGCCTACTCTACCGAGGCGAGCAGTGGGTCGATCAGTTCGCGCGTGCGCTCGAACAGCGCCGATTTCGCGACGACCTGGTCGAATCCGGCGGCATGGGCGCGACGCAACCCGGAGGTGTCCGTGTGGTTCGTGTAGCCGAGGATCGGGACCTCCGGGTAGTTGTCCGCGACATCGTTCGCGTCGATGCGGGCGATGTCCGCGATCACCAGATCGGGCGGGTCGATCCCGTCCGCGGTCTGGAAGCGATGCTCGGGCAGCAACGCTTCGAGTTTTCCCCGTATGAACAGGTCGACCCCGCACAGGAGGATCGTCGCCATGCGTGAGCACGACGTTAGCACCGTCGAACGCTGCTACCAACACGGCCTCCAGCTCGCGCGGGCCGGCGAGTTCTTCGCCGCGCACGAGGCATTCGAGGAGGCGTGGCGGGCGTGCGTCGACCCGGAGCGCGACTTCTTCCAGGGACTCGTGCACGTGGTCGTCTCCGCCTATCAGCGCCAACGGGGGCGCCCGATCGCGACCGAGCGCCAGCGCCTCAAGGCACTGCGCCGGCTGGCCGCCTACGAGCCCTCCCACCGCGGGCTCGACGTGGCCGCCCTGCGCGCCGCCCTAGACCGTTCCGAGCCCGATCCGCGTCAGCACCTGGTCGATCGCCGTGCTGAGCCACCAGTCGCGATTGAAGAAGAGGAGCAGCCCGAGCGCGACGAGCACCGCGCCTGAGGCCCCGCGCACGACCGCGTAGTGGTCGCGCACCCAGCGGAACGCGCGCATCGCGTGCGCGAACGCGAGGCCTGCGACGACGAAGGCCGCGCCGAGCCCGAGCGAGTACGCGACGAGCAGCACGATGCCGCGCGCGATCGTGCCCGAGCTGGAGGCGAGGACGAGAATCGACGCGAGCACGGTCCCGATGCAGGGCGCGGCGCACACCGCGAACGCACCGCCGAGGAGCGCGTTCGAACCACGCCGCCGGGCGTGCTGCAGCAGCCCGGGCGCGACGGCACGGTCGGGCCAGGGCAGGAGCCCGAGGAACGCGAGCCCGAGCACGACGAGCACGAACCCGGCGATCTTGAGCTGCGTCTGCTTGTCGACGGCACTCCCGACCGCGGCCGCGCCGGCACCGAGCAGCACGAAGACGATCGTGAAGCCGAGGATGAACGGCACGCTCGCGACGACGATGCGCCGTCCGACCCCCCGCTCGCCGAAGCGGTCGACCTCGACGGCGGAGATCGCCGAGAGGTACCCGGGCACGAGGGGGAGCACGCACGGTGTCACGACGGAGATCAGCCCTGCAAGAAACGCGACCGGGACCTTCACAAGCATCGAACCGTGCAAGCTCCTCGTCGACGCGGCGCTCGTCCTCCGGCGCGAGCCCCGGACTTTGTGTTGACTCAACACTTGCAGAGGTCCGGCCCCGCGACCAGTACCGGGCCCCGAAGGCGAGCGCGGCCGCGCCGAGCACGATCCCGCCGAGCGGGAGGATCCACGCGAGCAGGTCGAAGCCGTGCGTCTGCGGTGTCGAGAGCACGGTCGGCCCGAACTCGGCGACCATCGCGTCGAGGATCTGTTTCTCGGTCTGGCAGAGCGCGATCCTACGGGCGACCTCGGCCTTCAGCTCGTTCGCGAACGGCGAGCTCGACTCGTCCAGCGTCGTGTGACACTGGATGCAGACGAGCTTCGTCTCGAGGCTCGCCTGGCTCGCGCGTGGCGCGCAGGCGAGAGCTGCGGGCGCGAGCGCGAGCGCGGCGACGGCGACGGCGACCGCCTTCACGACTGAAGGGCGCGCCGGATCCCCTCGTCGAGCTGCGCGGGCGAGGCCTGCCCGGTGATGTGCGGCGGCACGACGCGCCCGCGGCGGTCGATGAAGAACGTCTCCGGCACGCCGGTAATGCCCCACTTCGGCCACGTCTTCCCGATCGCGTCCCGCACGTTCGGATACGCCACGCCGTAGTGCTTCATGTAGGCGCGGGCCGCGCCCTTCAGGTCCTGCGCATCGACGCCGAGGAAGACGACGCCCTTGCCCGACCACTTACGGGAGGCCGAGGCGATGTCACGCGCCTCGAGCTTGCACGGGTAGCAGCTCGACTGCCAGAAGTTCACGACGACGACCTTGCCGCGCAGCGAGGCTAGGCTGAGGTTGCCGGATCCGTTCAGCCGCGGCAGGTCGAGCACCGGCGCGGGGACGGCCTTGCCCTTGTCGACGGCTGTCGCGACTCCCGGACCGTTCTGGTTCACGAGGTCCCAGACGAGCAAGCCGAGCAGCGCGAGGACCGAGACGACCGCGACTGCTCGCAGAGCGCGCATCAGACGACGAAGACCGTCGTGCCGATGTCGACATGGTCGAACAGCCACTCGGCATCCGGAACCTGCATGCGGACGCAGCCGTGCGACGCGCTGTAGCCGATCGACGCGGGGTTGTTCGTGCCGTGGATGCCGACGCCCGGAGCGTCGAGGCCCATCCAGCGGGTCCCGAGCGGGTTCGACGGGCCCGGCGGCACCGGCTTCAGCCCCTGAGCCCAGGCGCTGCCGGTCGGCGGGTACCACCAGGGGTTGCGGTACTTGACGACGATGTGCCATTCGCCGCGCGGCGTCGGGTAGACCGCCTGGCCGGTGGCGACCGGGAACGTGCGCCGCAACCGCGACTCGTCGTAGAGCGAGAGCCGGTTCATCGAGCGGTTGATGACGATCACCTCCGCGAACGCATCCGCGGTGACGTCGGCGGGGACCGTTCTCGTGTGCGCGCGCACCGGCAGGCGCGTGTTGCCGCGAAGCGCGGCCACAATGCGCTGCGTCAGGCGGGCCGTGTCGAGCGTCCGGCCGGGCTTGTCCTTCGTGACGAACGGCATGCCCCCGCGGAGGCTCAAAGTCGCATCAACCGCCCCGCGCTCGAAGCGCTTGTGCACGGCTGCTGCCCACCTGCGCAGCGGCGCGCCGCGCACGGCGACGACAAGATCGACGTTCGTGCCCGCAGTCGCGATGCGCGCGCGGGCGACGGCGGTCGCGATGTACGCGGACGCGAAGCGACCCGGGTCGAGCTCGAGGCGATTCCGGTCGACCACGACCGCGAGCGGCCGGGCGAACGCCGTGCGCACGGCGGCGACCGCATCGCCCGGGCGGAGCCCGCCCACCCGCACGCCCGCGACCCGGACCCCCACCGGGATCCTGGGCGGCGTCGCTGCGGTGGTCGTCGTGGCCGCGGTCGTCGTGGTCGCGACGGTCGTGGTGGCCGTCGTGGCCGTGGTGGCGGTCGAGGTCGTCACGTCGGCGATCACCGCGCCCGCAAAGGCGCCCGCCGCAACGAGTCCGAGCACGAACAGGAGAGCCGCGGAGAGATGCTTCACAGCGCAAGCAGTGTAGCCAGGGCAGTTTCCGGATCGTCGGAGACGATTCCGTCCACCCCGGCCGCGGCCACGCGGCGCACGCCGTCCGCGTCGTTGACCGTCCAGGCAAACACCGGTGCACCGAGGCGATGCGCCGTCGCGACCGCGGCGCGAGAGCACAGCGTATGGTGCAGCGACAGCGTGTTCGCGCGCGCCCAGCGCAGAAGCAACGGGACGCGCGCCGGCATCGCCTGGCGCAGCGCGGTCGCGCCTGCGCGCTTGAGCGGAACCGGCCAGCGCACGCTCGAGACACCGAGCCGGTCGCGCGGATACCCGATCGCGACCGGAAGCCCCGGTGCGAGTGCCGCGAAGCGCCGCGACGTGGCAGCGAACGCCGTCGAGACGAGCGCGCGCTCCCTCAACCCGTGCCGGTCGATCGCCTGCAGCACCTCCTCCTCGTATCCGGGCAGCTTCACGTCGACGTGCGCAGCGACACCGTGCGCCCCGAGGAACGCGAGCGCCTCGTCGAGCGAGATCTCGCGCGCGGGGGCCTCGCCCGTGGAGTGGGCGAGGCGCAGGCCGGGCGAGATGTCGAACTCGACCAGGTCGACGCCGGCGGCGATCGCGGCCTCGAGCGACTCGAGTGTGTTCTCGGGCGCCACGGCCGCCGCGCCCCGGTGGCCGATCACGAGCGGACGGCCGCCTGCGGCCCGCCGCAGGTTCACGTGCGGCGGATGACGACGATTGCGCAGTCGTCGGGCAGGTCGCCGCCCGCGAAGTCACGACATGCCGCCAGCAGCGCGTCGGCGATCGTCTGCGGCGAATGCGTCGCGTGCGCCGCGAGCAGATCGTCCAGTCGCTGCGTCCCGAACAGCTCACGGCCGCGTCTCGATTCGATCACGCCGTCGGTGTAGAGCACCACGGTCCCGCCGGACGGCAGCTCCGCGCACACCTGCTCGTACGTCTGCGACTCGTCGATCCCGAGCGCAAGTCCCCCGCAGGCAAGGCCGGTCACGGTGCCGTCCGCGTGCACGAGCCGGGGCTCGGGGTGCCCGGCGCTCGCGCAGAGCACGTCCCCGGCCGGATCGACGGTGAGATACGCCATCGTGATGAACTTCCCGACCGCGATCTCGCCGACGACGACCTCGTTGGCGTGCATGAGGAAGTCGGACGGCTCCGAGTGCTCTCGCGCGAGCGAGCGGAAGACGAACTTCGCCATCGCCATGTCGGCGGTCGCGTCGATCCCGTGGCCCGTCACGTCGCCGAGCACGACGGCGAGCCGCCCGTCCGGGAGGTCCATGAAGTCGAACACGTCCCCGCCGACGTCGACCTGAGCGGCGGATTCGTAGACGGTTCCGATCTCGAGGCCGGCGACCGCCGGTCGCTCGCGTGGGAGCAGCGACTGCTGCATCGTCTCCGCGAACTGCTTCTGCTGGTGATAGAGGCGTGCGTTGTCGATCGCGAGCGCAGCCTGCTGCGCGATCGTGCCCGCGGTCGTGAGGGTCTCGGCGCTGATCGGCCGCGCCGGGTCGAGGCAGAGGATCGTGAGCTGCGCGAGCAGATCGGTCGCGGTCGCGATCGGCAGCAGCGCCGCGGTCGAGCCCTTTTCGAGGAAGGGGATCAGGAGCGCATGCGCCCCGCCGAGGCGCTGTGCGGTCGCAATGTCGAGCACGAGCGGATCGTGCGTGCGCGCCGGGCGCGGCTGCGGCCGCCCGAGAATCGTGCGCACCACCTCGTCCATCCGGAGGTCCGCGACGTGGACGGCACGCGGCACGAACTGGTCGCCGCGCTCGTCGGGGACGCGGATGACCGCGGCATCGACGCCGAGCACGTCGACGATCGTCGATGTCACGGTCGCAAGCGTCTTCTCGAGCGAGAGGCTCTGTGCAAACGAGCGCGAGATCTCGTACAGCGCGTTCACCTGGCGCGACGTCTGCCGCTCGGAGGCGAGGACGTCGCCGAGCCGCTCGCCCAGCTCCTTCGTCCGCTCGTGCAGCCGCGCGTTCTGCACGGCGACCGCGAGCTGGGCGGCGAGCGCGGTGAGCAGGGCCGTGTCGCTCTCGCCGATCGCGTGCGGACCGGGATACGCGACGAGCAGCCCGATCGATTCGTCGCGAACGCGGAGCGGCACGGCGACCGCCGAGTGCTGTCCCGCAGCGGCGAGCGCCGTCCGCGTCGGCGCCAGCGCGGCGTCGGTGCCGTACGTGCGTGCCTGGATGGCGGAGCGCGCGCGCAACGGTCCCGCGAGCGCATCCTGCAGGCGCGCTGCAACTTCCTCGTGGCCATCGGCGAGACCGCGCCCCGCGGCGGCGAAGAGGCGGCCGTTCTCCCGCAGGTACACGCCCACCTGCCCGACCTGCAGCAGCTCCGAGATCCGCTCGACGGCGGTCTCGAGCGTGTGTGCGAGCGAGAGCCGCGCGATCGCCTCGCCCACGACCTCGAGCAGCGCCCGCGTGCG
>JABFWJ010000376.1 GCA_013362295.1 Thermoleophilia bacterium | reverse complement strand
CGGAGCGAGCCCCGTGTCGCCCGGCGTGCCGGGCGTCGCGTGGTACACCTTCGTCGTCAGCACGAGCCCGTCCGGCTCGCGGGCGGCGCGCCACTTCCCGATCCACTCTTCGCTCCGCCCGCCGCCGTAGGCGTCGCCGGTGTCGAACCACCGAATCCCCTCCCCCCACGCGCGCTCCATGATCGAGAACGCGTCGTCCTCCGCCATGCCTCGGCCGAAGAACTCCGGCGCGGAGCCGACACCGCCGAAGTTGCCGCAGCCGAGCGCGACGCCGGCGAACTGCTTATCTGGCGACTCCTTCGAGCCTACGTCGGTCATTCGGGCAGGTTCATCCGCGTCAGGTCGTTGCGCACGTCCCACAGCTCCGGGAAGAACGAGTGGTGGATCAGCCGCCCCATCACCTCGACGGGCGTGCCCTGCGTGCCGATCACGTCCGCACCGATCGTGCGCTGCACGACCTTGAAGTGGCGGACACGCCAGACGGTGACGCGCTCGTCGAGCTCGATCAGCAGCTCGGCGAGCGTGTAGAGCTCCTCGTGCTCGCGTCCCCGGGTGTAGACCTCGACCAGCGAGAGGCCGGCGCGCTCGCGGGCGGCGTGGAACGCCTCGCCGAGCGGTTTCGCGACCCGGCGCAGCTCGCGGAACCCCGGCGAGTCGAACCCGCTGCCGTGGCCGAGCACCTTCCGCACCTCGGTGTACTCCCAGGGCGACATGTGCTCGAGCACGTCGAGCGCGGCGGTGACCAGCTGCATCGAGTGGATCGAGCGCCGCATCAGCCGGTTCGCTGCGGCGATCTCCCCGGCCGCGACGAGGTGACCGGCCTCCTCGGCCTCGTTCCACGCGAGTTTCAGCCAGAGCTCGGACGACTGGTGCACCGTCTGGAACAGGAGCTCGTCGCGGTGCACCCACTCGTCGGCGGTCTTCTGCAGCGCGAGGAGGGCATCCGTGCGCAGGTAGCGCTCGTAGTCCGACGCGCCCTCGCCGGGCAGCACCGGCTTCGAGAGCTCGCTCATCTCGTCTCCGTTCCGTCGAAGATCTTCATCGGCAGGTCGGCGAGCGGCACGCCGCCGTCCGACGTGACGAGCCACGTGTCCTGCATGTAGAGGCAGGCGCTGCCGTCCTCGGAGATTGCGTGCGGATGCATCGAGAAGACCATGTTCGAGCGCAGCTCCGTCTCGTCGCCCTCGCCGATCTTCGGCCATTCGATCATCGTCATGCCGATCGAGTGTCCGGTGACGTGGCCGAGCTTGAAGCCGCGGTCGACGAAGCCCTTCGAGACGGCGCGGTGCACGTCGTGCGCGGTGGCGCCGTCCCGCAGTGCGCGGCGAGCGGCGTCCTCGTACTCGACATAGGCCTCCATCATCTGTTTCGTCTCGCTGCTCGGCTCGCCCGCGCAGATCGCCCGCGACACCTCTACCCAGTGACCGCCCGCGCCTGCGATCTCCAGCGACGGGAGCACCATGTCGGTCTCCTTGATGCGGTAGTTCCCGGCGATCTTGAACTCGGGGAGCGCGGCGCCGCCGGCGCCGACGAGGACCATGTCCATCGTCAGCCGGCCGCAGCCTTCCTCGACGAAGTACTTCTCGCAGTGCGCGAGAATCTCGCGCTCGGTCTTCCCGGGCGCGAACTGCTCGAGGAAGATCCAGAAGCCCTCGGTGTTGATGCGCACGCTGTCGCGCACGGACTCGAGCTCGAGCTCGCTCTTGACCGCGCGCGCGTGGTCGAACTCGAGGTCCCAGCCGACGACGTCGGCCGCGCCCTCGAGCGCGCGGTAGTCGCGCACCGTCATGACGTAGTCGAGCCCGTAGACGCCGACGCGCTTGCCGCGCACCCGGTCTGCAAGCCACTCACCCGGCTTGTCGACGAACACCTGGTCGTCGATCCAGGTCGTGCCGTGCTCGCCGACGTAGGTCGCCTCGCGCGGGAACACGATCGACGGGTCGCCCTCGAGCGGCAGCAGGACGTACGCGTACCGGTGCACGATCACGAACCCAGACATGTAGGTGACCGCACCCTCGAACCCGGTGTACTCGTTGCCCGAGACGATCACCGCGTCGAGGCCGTCGCGCGCCATCGCCTCCCGGACCCGGCCGTAACGGCGGTCGATCTCCTCCTGCGGAACTACTGCTCCCACGAGGCCTCCACTCCTTTCACCAGCGCCCAGATCGAATCGTGCGCCGGGGTCGGGATGCCGAGCCTACGCCCGAACTCCGCGATCCCGCCGTTCAGGAAGTCGACCTCCGTCTGCCGTCGCGCCTCGACATCCTGCAGCATCGAGGCCTTGTGGCCGTAGGCGACGTCGGGGCGCGCGGCGTAGTCGATCAGCTCCTCGGGATCGGAGTCGAGGACGATCCCCTGGGCGCCCGCGACCGCCTTGCCCTCGTCGACGAGCTGCGAGGCGAGCCGGCGGAGCGGCGGCCGCTCGCAGACGCGGCCGTGCGTCAGGCCCGTCAGCGCGCCGAGCGGGTTCGTGGCCGCGTTGAAGATCACCTTGCGCCACTGCGGGCCGCGCGCGTCCACGACGGCGCTCGCCGGCATGCCGCCGCGCGTGCACGCGTCGGCGAGGCGCTCGACCTCCTCGAACGGCGCCGGCCGGTCCTCGAACGGGCCGAACGTCGTGTCGCCCTTCACGTCCCACTGCACGACGCCCGGCGCGGTGACCTTCCCCGCGGGGAACGTCGTGCCGCGAATTACGCGCTCGACGTGCCGGGCGATCATCTCTTCGTTCCCGATGCCGTTCTGCACCGTGGCGACGCAGCCGTCCACGAACGCATGCCTCGTCGCCGCGACCGCCGCGTCCGTGTGCATCGCCTTCGTCGCAACGATCCCGAAGTCGCACGGCGGCAGCTCGGCCGCATCCGACGTCGCGTGCGGACGGCCCAGGACGTCACCGGCCCCCGTCAGGCGCAGCCCGCCGCGGTTGATCGCATCGACGTGCTCCCGTGCGAGGTCATACGCCCACACCTCGACGTCGTCGAGCGTCGCGAGGTTCGCGGCGAACAGCGACCCCACGGCACCGCAGCCGATGATGCAGATCCTCATGCCCAGGAAGCCTCCTTCGCCTTGATCAAGCGGTACATCGTCTCGTGCAGCGGGACCGGGACGCCGAGCCGGTGCGCCTCGCGGACGAGCGAGCCCGTGATCATGTCCACCTCGGTGGCGCGGCGGGCCTGGACGTCCTCGAGCATCGACGGCGCGTGCCGGTGGCCGCGCCGGGTCGCGAGCACGTTCATCTCCCACGGATCCTCGTCGAGCACCACGCCCGCGGCCGCGGCCACTGCCTTGCCCTCGTCCATCAGGTCGCGGACGAGATGGCCGAGGTCGCGTGGGTCATCGAGCGCGGCGAAGTGCGGGTCGTGACGCAGCCCCGTGAGTGCGGCGACGGTGTTCACGGTGGCGTTGAAGATCAGCTTCGACCACTGCGCGGGGCGTAGGTCCTCGAAGGCCTGCGCCTTCAGGCCGGAGGACTCGATCAGCGCCGCGACGGCGCGCGCGTCGTCGGCCGTCGTCCCGCGCGACGGCCCGATCCACGTCGCGGTGTCGAGGACGTACTCGACGTGCGAGTCGGCGTGGCGGGTGCCGCTCATGAAGGTCACGCTCGCGAGCAGCCGCCACGCGCCGTGACGCGCGACGATCTCGTCCGCGCCGATCCCGTTCTGCACGGTCATGAGGATCGCGTCCGGCCAGTGTCCCGCGAGCTGCGCCGCGACCCGATCGACGTCGCCCCCCTTCGAGGCGACGATCACCAGCTCCGGCTCCGGCAGCGCGTCGGGACTCGTCGCGGCCGTGAGCCGTGACGTGAAGTCGCCGCGACCGCTCACGCGGAGACCGTCCTCGTTGAGCGCGCGTGCGTGCTCCTCGCGACGCGTGAGCGCGGACACCTCGGTCACGCGCGCGAGGTAGGCGGCGAAGAGGCTGCCGATCACGCCCGGCCCGGCGACGCACACGCGCTTCATGCCGACCTCGGCCAGAGCCGGAACTCGCGCCCGCCGGTCAGCCCGGAGGGGCGCAGGATCAGGACGAGCGCCATCAAGATGCCGACGACGATCACGCGTGTCCCGGCGGGCAGGTCGATCTGCCAGCCGAAGAGCGACGTCCCGTTCTCGGCGACCGCGAGGTACGAGTCGAGTGCGCTGACCGCGAGCGCGCCGACGACGGCGCCCCACAGGCTCGTCGCGCCGCCGACGACGAGCATCGCCAGCGTGATGAACGTGAGATCGAGGTAAACGCTCTCCGTGTTGACCGGGAGCAGGTGCACGTACAACCCGCCGGCGAGCCCGGCGAGCACGCCCGAGATCGTGAACGCGATCAGGCGCTGGCGGTAGACCGACGCGCCGACTGCCCGCGCCGCCGCCGCATCTTCGCGCGTCGCGCGGAGCAGCCGCCCGAAGCGGCTGCGGGCGTAGGCGAACGCGACGACGATCACGACGAGCGCGCCGAGCGCCGCCTGGCGCAGCGTCGTCGTCTCGGGCACGGACGAGAACGTGTTCAGGCCGGGGCCGACCTTCTCCTCGTAGCGCAGGAGGTTGTGCGTGATCTCGAGCACGCCGAACGTCGCGATGCCTGCGGCGAGCCCGGAGAGCCGCATCAGCGGCAGGCCGACGACGAGCGCGCAGACCCCGCCGACGAGCGCCGCCAGCGCGAGGGAGCCGAGGTTGCCGGTCGTCCGGTCGCGCAGCACGTGTGCCAGGTTCGGCATGATCGCGGGCTTCTCGCTCACCGGCACCGACAGGACGCCGGCCGTCCATGCGCCGACCGCGACGAAGCTGATGTGGCCGAACGAGAGCACGCCGGAGTTGCCGATGAAGAGGTACAGCGCGGCGACGATCGCCACCTTCACGAGCGCGTCGGTGAAGTACGTCTGGTTGGAGGTGGAGACGATCGCGCCGACGAGCGCGGCCGCGATCACGAGCGCGGCAGGCCCGAGCAGCTCCTGCAGCGCGACGACACGCCTCATACGCGCTCCACCGCCCGGCCGCGCGTGAACAGCCCGCCCGGCCGGACGAGCAGCACGAGGATCACCGCGCCGAAGACGAAGGACGGGATGTACTGGCTCTGGTTCGTCGGCAGGGAGCCGCCGAGCAGCCCCGTCCCGAAGCCGATCGCGAAGCCGCCCAGCGTCGCAGGGATCGGCCGGTTCATGCCGCCGAGCACGACGCCGGCGAGCACGATGATCGTGTCGCGCAGCGCGAAATCCGGCGTCACGAGCGGCGTCTGCACCGTCAGCATCACCGCGACGACCGCCGCGAGCGCTCCGGAGAGCAGGACGGCCATGCCGATCACGCGGTTCGCGCGTACACCGAGCAGGCGTGCCGTCTGGAAGTCGAGGGACGACGCGCGCATGTGCAGGCCGATCGTCGTCCGCTCGAGCAGCACCGACAGCGCGACCAGGCACCCGGCCGCGACGACCACCGCGACGATCGTGATCTTGCGGATGTCGACGCCCGAGACCGTCACCGGACGGTTCAGGTAAGCGAGCGACGTCGCGATCTTCCCGAGCGGGCCGAACCAGAGCAGCGCGACGCTCTGCAGCAGGAAGGCAACCGCGAACGTCGCGACCAGCATCACCGCCGGCGAATGGCCGCGCAACGGCCGGAACACGAGTCGGTCCATCAGCAGCGAGAGCGTGAGGACCGACGCGAAGCAGAGCACGATCCCGGCCCACACCGGCCAGCCCCACTGCGACGCGAGCGCAAGCGCGAACGCCCCCGCCATCACCAGCTGGCCGTAGGCGAAGTTGACGAGGCGGAGCACGCCGAAGACGAGCCCGATGCCGACCGCCATCAGCGCGTAGATCGCGCCGAGCGCCGTCGCGTCGGCGAGCGTTTGCCAGTCGATGTTGAGGACGGCGAGCGTCATGAGAAGTAGGCCGCGACGAGCGCGTCGGTGTCGGCGGCACGTTCGGGGCCGAGCGTCAGCCGTAGCTCTCCGTTCGCGAGCACGTGCGAGCGGTCGGCGACGGCCACGGTTCGCTGCGCGCGCTGCTCGACGAGCAGCACCGCGAGCCCGCGCTCGCGAATCGCCGCGAGGGCATCGAAGACGACGTCGACGACCGTCGGCGCGAGGCCGAGCGACGGCTCGTCGAGCAGCAGGACGTCCGGCTCGGCGACGAGTGCTCGGGCGATCGCGAGCTGCTGCTGCTGACCGCCCGAGAGCGCGCCGGCGCTGCGTCGCCGGAACTCCTCCACCACCGGAAAGAGCTCGTACACGCTGCGCAGCAGCGCGTCGGCGGGTCCGCGCGACCGCCGCGCCGCGAGCCCGAGACGCAGGTTCTCCTCGACGGTGAGCTCCGCGAAGATTCGCCGTCCCTCCGGGACGAGCGCGATCCCCGCCCGCGCGATGTCCTCGGGCCGCTCGCCGCGCAACGAGCGGCCGCCGAGGCGGACGTCGCCGCCCACCACGGGCGCGACGCCCATGATCGCGTGCAGCGTCGAGGATTTGCCGGCGCCGTTGGGCCCGATCAGCCCGACGATCTCGCCCGGCGCGACCTCGAACGACAGGCCGCGCACGGCCCGGACGCCCCCGTAGCGGACGTCGAGCCCCTCGAGCGTGAGCGTGCTCACTCCTCCACCGGCCGCTCGCCGAGGTACGCCGCTGCGACGTCGAGATTGGCACGGATCTCCGCCGGCGCGCCTTCGGCGAGCGTCGTGCCCTGGTCGAGCACGTGGATGCGGTCGGAGATGGCCATGATCAGCGCCATGTTGTGGTCGATGAGGAGCACCCCGGCGCCGTGCTCGTCGCGCAGCGAGCGGACGACGGCGGCGAAGTCGGGGACCTCGGCCTCGGGCAGCCCCGCGGCCGGCTCGTCGAGCAGGACGAAGCGGGGCTCCGTCGCGAGGGCGCGCGCGACGCCGAGCCGGCGCTCGTCGCCGTGGGCGAGCGAGGCCGCCGGGGCGGACGCGTAGGCGGAGAGACCGAGCGCCTCGAGCAGCGCAGCTGCGCGCTGCTCCGCGCGCCGGGGGCCCGCGCCGACGCCCAGCGCGGCCACCTCGACGTTCTCGCGCACCGTCAGCGACCGGAACGCGTGGCTGTGCTGGAAGGTCCGCGCGAGCCCGTGGCGGCCGCGCCGGTGCGGCGACCAGCCCGTGATCTCGCGCTCGCCGAGGGCGACCGCTCCCTCGTCGGGGCGATCGAAGCCGCTGAGCACGTTGACGAGCGTCGACTTCCCGGCGCCGTTCGGGCCGATCAGGCCGACGACCTCGCCGCGGTGCAGCTCGAGCGTGACGCCGCGCAGCGCCTTCACCCCCGCATAGGAACGCGAAACAGCGGAGGCCCGGAGGGTCTCCCCGGGCCTCCTCTCGGACTCCGTCGACACGCGAGCTAGATCTTCGGGACGACCTTGGCTGCGATCGTGCCGACGACGCGGGCCTTGTTGTCCTGGATCTTGATCACGCGGTACTGCCGTCCGAACACGGTGTGCAGCTTCGTCGAGAAGCTGACGAGCCCGGACAGCGTCGGCACCTTGCGGAACTTCTCGAACTGCCCCGCGAGCGCTGCGCCGGCGGTCGAGCCGTGGGCCCGCTTGATCGCGGTCACCACGCCGTCGATCGCCGCCGGTCCGGTGATGAAGCCGCCGGTCCCGGCGTGGACCTGCTTCGCGAGCTTGTTCACCGCCTTGTTCGGGTCGTCGCCGAACACCGAGGCGAACGTCACGAACCAGTAGTTCGTCACCTTCGGGCTCTTCGGCAGCCAGTAGGTGCCGTCACCGGCCCACGAGTTGAGGATCGGCGTATCGTTGCCGAGGCTGCGCAGCCCGGTGATCAGCGTCGAGAGGGCTCCGAACGCGCCCGCGGTCGACGTGACGATCACGTCCGCCTTCTTCGAGTTGAGCCGGCTGACGGCGTTCTGCACGTCGTTGCCGCCCAGTGAATGGTAGGTCTCCTGATCGACGACCTTGCCGCCGAGTTGCGTCCAGCGGGCCTTGAACGCCTGCACGACGTTCTTGAAGTAGACGATCACGCCGTCGGTGGCGAGCGCGGCCGTGCGCCAGCCCTTGCCCCACGCGAACTGCGCCATCGCCGAGCCTTCGTCCTGCGCGACGTTGCCGAAGCTGAACGCGAGCCGCCCCTTGGCGCCGAAGCGCTTCGGCCCCATCTGGTCGGTGCCGATGCACGGCGCGACCGCGAGCACGCCGCGGTTGATCGCTTCCTGCACGACGGGAGCGGCCAGATCGACGTCGCACGTCGTGAACACGACGTTCGCTCCGCCGCCCAGCAGCTTCAGCGCGCACGCCTTGGCGGTCGCGGGCTTGTTGCCCTGCGTGTCACAGGTCCGGATCTGGAGCGGGCGGCCGCTCACGCCGCCCTTCGCGTTCACCTGCTTGACGCGCAACTGCGCGGCGGCGAGCGCGGGGTTGTCGAACGGAGCCATCGCGCCCTTGCTGTCGAACGCCCAGCCGATCACGATCGGCGTCGCCGCCGTCGACGTCGTACGTGCCGCCGCCGCCGCCGCGAGCGCGATCACCGACGCCGCGACGGCGACCAAGATGAGTCCCGCGCGGGAACCCAGTCTCTTCATCTCCACTCCTTCACTGTCTGCCGCCGCGACGCGACGGACGGGGGACCGGACCAGCAAAGCTCGAACGCCGCCTGCGCGCGGTTGAGCGTCTCCGCGGCCGGCGCCGCCCAGAACGAGTCCGGGTACTCGGCGCCGAACGTGCCGTCGTCGGAGAAGATCTCGATGTCGTAGAGCCCGTCCCAGCCTGCGGCGTCGAGCGCGCGCAGGATCCGCGGGACGTCGGCGATGCCCTCGCCGGGCAGCGAGCGGTCGGCCCAGCCGCGCGTGGGCTCGCGGTAGTCGCAGACGTGCACGCCGACGAAGCGGTCGATCTCGCGCTCGATGTCGTCGTACAGCGTCGGCGAGTTCCAGAGGTGCCAGAAGTCGAACTGGATGCCGAGCGCCGGCGGGTCGCCGGCGTCGCGGATCAACTCGACGGTCTCGGCGATCGAGTTGACGATCGTCCACCGCTCTCCGCCGATTCGCTGGTAGGGCTCGATGCCGATCCGCAGCCCGAGCCGCTCGGCCTCGTCCGCGATCGTCGCCAGGCCGTCCGTGAGGGCGGCGCGGGCCTCGTCCGCGTCGCGGCCGAGGCCGGTTCCGGTCAGGCAGACGACCGACGACGGGCGGAACGGCGCGAGCCGCTCGAGCGAGCGGCAGAAGGCCTCGACGCGTTCGGCGGGGTCCTCGGGCCCGCCGAGCAGGGGCAGCGGGAGCACCGACGGGAGGGTCGGCACCGCGGCCGCGGACTCGAGGCCGCTCGCCGAGAACCGCTCGAGCGCCTCGGCGTCCCCGTCCTCGCCGAGCTTCATCTCCCAGACGCCGATCCCGGCGAGACCGGCGGCGACGTAGTCGCGGAGGTCCTCGGCGAAGCTCGAGTGGAGCGTCGTGATCTGGGAGACCGAGAGGCGAGGCGCCACGCCGCGGATCCTCTCACGACGTTTGACATCTGATCAAGGGCATAGGAAGGTCTCTTCCGATGCCGCGCCTGCGCCAGCCGCCAGCAGAGGGCCGGATCCGCCATCGGACGATGGCGGAGTTCGCGTTGGAGCAGCTCCGCGAAGCGATCATCCTCGGCGAGCTGCCCGCCGGGACCCCGCTGCGGCTCGACGAGCTCGCGCGCTCGCTCGGCATGAGCATCTCGCCGATCCGGGAAGCGGTCCGCCAACTCGAGGCATTGGGGCTCGCCAAGCACGTGCCGCACCAGGGCGCCCGCGTGCTCGACTTCGACGTCGACGAGCTCCGCGATCTGTTCGAGGTGCGGTTGGCGCTCGAGTCGCTCGCGGTGCGCCGCGCGGCCGAACGGTTCACCGACGCGGACGCGCGGGTGGCGCGCGCGCATCTCGTGCGGTTCGACGAGACACGGCGCGCAGGTGACGTGCGCGAGACGATGCGCGCACACACAGACTTCCATTTCACGCTCTACGAGGCGTCCGGCTCGCTGTGGCTCGTCGCGCTGATCAGGCCCGCCTGGGACCGCTCCGAGCGATACCGTCCGGCGCTCCTCGCGTCGGCCGGCGACCCGCAAGACCTCCATCGCGGCTTCGACGAGCAGCTGCTCGAGGCGTGCATCGCCCACCGTCCGGACGCGGCGGCGAAGGCGTTCTACGACCACCTCGAGCTCGCGAGCGTCTTCTTCGAGACGGAGCTCGGCGGCCGCGGCATCTTCGAGCGGTAGCGCCTCCCCGAGGGATCCGGCCCCTTGAATCTCGTCGGCCGAGGACTAGGATCCGTGTGTGGCCAGCGAAAACCGGGTGGGCGCCGAGATCCAGCGGATCCGCGAGCGGCTGCGGGCAATGCGCACCGAGCGCGAGGCGGCGATGAGCAAGCTGGCCGAGTCGCGCGAGCACGCCGAGGCACAGCGCCACGTCCGCGCCGAAGCCGAGAGCGCGCGCGACACGCCGGCCGGCCACGACCCGCCGGCGCTCTTCGCGCCCTAGTTCCGAATCTGATTCGCCGAAGCCGAACCAGATTCGAGCCTGGCCGTCTCCGAGGTATGAGATCGTCCCGCAAGGATGATCGTCAGCGACTCCTTCGTGATCGCCGACTGGACCGATCCCGGCTCGCACCCGGGCCTCCCGATCGCGGGGCTGCACCTCCACCGCTCCGACGACGAGGCGTGGTTCGTGCTCGAAGGAGCCCTCGGCTTTCGCGTCGGCGACGAGGAACGCCAGGTCGGCGCCGGCGAGTCGATCCTCGTGCCACGCGGGACGGCGCACTCCTACTGGAATGCCCACGGCGAGCCCGCGCGCTACCTGCTCGTGATGACGCCGCGCATCCACCGCCTGGTCGAGGCGCTGCATGCGGGTGACCGCAGCGACTGGGAGCGGATCTTCGAGGAGCACGACTCCGAGCTGCTCACGTGACGAGCATCGTCCCGGAGCCGCCGGCGGCTGAGACACTTCACCGGAAACGCGAGGGAGGCAGCTGATGGAGTTCGACACGACCCACGTCTGGATCACGACCCGAAAGCTGAGGCCGGGCACGCGCGAGGAGTTCAGCCGATCGTGGCGGCCGAGCGAGTTTCCGGAGGGGATGCTGCGCGCGTACGAGTGCTACTCGGCAGACGGGACCGAGGTGGTCGGGATCTCGATCTGGGACTCGCCCGCGTCGCGCGAGCGCTACCGCCTGTCGCCGGTCGAGAGCGAGCGACGCCGCGCGATGGCGCCGTACGTGCTCGAGGAGAGCTCGGGCTTCTACTCGGGGCGCGAGCTGAAGATTCCCGACCGCTGAGCAGATGAAGCAACGCGTGAGCCTCGTCACTCTCGGTGTCTCCGACTACGCCAGGTCGAAGGCGTTCTACGCCGGTCTGGGGTGGTCGCCTGCGCTGGACATCGAGGAGACCGCGTTCTTCCAGGCGAACGGCGTGATCGTCGTCCTGTGGGCGAGGGACAAGCTCGCACAGGACATGGGGATCCCGGACGACGGCGCACGGTGGGGCGGGATCGCCGTGGCGCACAACGTCGCGTCCGACCAGGAGGTCGACGAGATCATCGAACAGGCTCGTGCCGTCGGCGCCGAGATCACGCGCGAGCCCGCAACGACGTTCTACGGGGGGTACGCCGGCTGCTTTCTCGATCCGGACGGCCACGCCTGGGAAATCGCGCACAACCCCGGCTTCGGGCTCGATTCAGACGGCAACCTCGTCCTTCCCACGAGCTGATGGTGTGGGGGCCGGTCAGTAGCTGAAGACCGTGGTGTCGCTCCCGGCCCACTCCCACAGCGGCGTCGCTCCCACGATCTTCGAGTTCCCGACTTTCTCGGCATCGTCGAGATCGCGTGCGCTGACGCAGATGGGACACAGCCACAGCTGACCGCCCCCTTCCTCGAACTGCGCGAACAATCGCTCGAGCGGTGGGCAACCGTTGCACGCAACGCCCTCGGCCTCGCCCGGCAGCCCGAGCCGGACGGCATCCTTCGTCGTCCAGACCACCACCTCCTTGCCCTGGTTGAGCGCCGCGGTGGCGACGAGGAAGGCGACTGTGACGCGCTCGGCGTCCTCCAGTCCGGTCGCGAGATTGACGAGAACCTTCTCTGCCATGCCCACTCCTTTCGCGCAAAGACCACGAGCGTCCCGACACGACCTCACAGCGTCCGGCGAGCTTACGCCAACCCTCGACCACCGCGTCAGCGCCTGAAGCGCGCCGCGATCCGCTTGGTCAGCGGCGGCTCGAGGAGCTGCGCCGCGACGAGCGCGCCCGAGCCGCCGCCGAGGCCGGGGCCGGGGTGAGTCGACGCACCGACGTGCCATACGCGGTCGACCGGCGTCCTGTGGGGTGCGCGCCAGAGGAAGTTCTGGTCGAGCGCGAGCGAGCCGCCGTACGGATCGCCGTGCACGAAGTTCACGTTCGCGGCCCAGAGGTCCGCGGGTGAGAGGACGCTGCGCGCGAGGATCGAGGACTCGAGGTTCGGGATGTGCTGCGCGAGGCGTGACTGGATGCGGTCGGCGTACCGCTCGCGCAACGACTCCGTCCACGAGCCGTCGCCGACGTCGAGCTCGCCCGCGGCGTCTCCCTTCACGTGCCACGGGAGCTCCTGCAGCTGGATCCAGAGCAGCCCTTTCCCCTCGGGCGCGCGCGAAGGATCCATCGTGAGCGGCTGCCCGACGACGACCGTCGCCTGTGCCGGGAGCAGCCCGCAGTCCGCTTCGTTGACGGCGCGCGACACACCGTCGAGCCCCGGCGTGACATGCACGATCGCCGTCTGCCCGAGGCGCCCGTCGCCGTCCCACCGCGCCGGCTCCGAGAGCGCGAAATGGATCTGCATCTCACTGCGTCCGTAGCGGAAGTGGGCGGCTAGACGCTCGAGGCCGTCGAGCAGCTCGCCGTAGAGCTGCGTCGGCGTCACGTTGCAGATCACGGCGCGCTCGGCGAGCAGCCTCCGCCCGTCGGCAGTCTGGATGCCGCCGCTCGAGACGCGCTCGACGTGCACGCCCGTCTCGCACGTTCCGCCCCGCGCTCGGATGTACGAGACGAGTGCGTCGGCGAGCTTCGCGCCTCCGCCGCGGGGGATCGGCATGCCGCCCTCCTGGACTGCGACCGCGATCACCTGCGCCATGTAGCCCGAGGCGGCAGCGTCCGGTCCGAGCCCCGTGTGCAGGACCCACGGCGCGAGCAGCCCGTGCGCGCGCGCGGAGGCGAACGTGGACTCCAGCCAGTCGCGGGCCGAGATCAGCAGCCTTCCGGAGAACTCGGCTGCGCCGCGGCTGCCCAGCCGGCGCCAGGCCTTCAGGCCGAGCGCGGCTCCATGCCGCGACCAGAGCTCGGTGCCGAGCACGCCGAAGGCGAGGTCGGCGTTCGGGAAGAACTCCGCGAGCATTGCGCGCCACGCGTCCCCGTCGCCGGCGTGGTGACGGTCGAGCTCCTGCGCGTTGGCATCCGCCGTGCGCAGCAGGAACGCACTCTTGCCGTCGGGGAACAGCGTTCCGGTCGGGAAGTCGGTGTTCAGGTATTCGAGGCCGTGCTGCGCGAGGTCGCCGCCGAGCTGCGCGTGCGCCGCCCCGCCCACCCACAAGGGATGCCAGGCGCTGAACACGTCGTGCCGGAAGCCGGGCTCCGTGATCTCGGCGGTCTTGATCGCGCCGCCGAACCAGTCGTTCCGCTCGAGCACGCACACGTTCCAGCCGCCTTTGGCGAGCAGCGCGGCGCAGGCGAGGCCGTTGACGCCCGAGCCGACGACGATCGCGTCGTAGTCAGCCAACGAGTGCTCTGAACTCGTCGTCGGTGACGAGCCCCCGCTTCTCCGCGCCGAGCTTCTTGACCGCCGCGAGCAGCTCGGCTCGCCGCTCTTCCGGAACGTCGAGGCCGAGCTCGTCGGCCTTGATGCGGATCGAGTCCAGGCCGCTCTTCTTGCCGAGCACGATCGCGCGTTCGGTCGCCACGAGCTCCGAGGAGTACGGCTCGATCGACTGCGGATCGTGGAACTGCGACGCGACGGCGCCGCTCTCCCGTCGGTAGAGCGTGTCGCCGGTCACGGGCTTCCACGGCTCGAGCTCGTACCCCGACAGCTCGCGCACCCGCGCGGAGACCTCCCGGATCCGGTCGAGGCGCAGGTTCGTCTCGACGCCGTAGAGCGCGCGCAGCGCCAGCGCGACCTCGCCGAGGTTCGCGTTGCCCGCACGCTCGCCCATGCCGTTGATCGTGCCGTGGACGTACGCGGCTCCGGCGCGCACCGCCGCGACCGCGCTCGCCGTCGCGACGCCGAAGTCGTTGTGGCCGTGGAAGTGCACCGGCACGTCGACGAGCTCGACCGTCGTTCCCACCAGCTCCGCCACGGCTTCCGGCGACGCGATCCCGAGCGTGTCGACGACGACGACCTCCTTTGCTCCCGCCTCGACCGCCGCCGAGTACACCTGCCGGTAGAAGTCCGGCTGCGCCCGCGAGGAGTCGACGCCGAAGAACGCCGCGTGGATGCCGTGCTCGCCGGCGAAGCGCATCGCGGTCGTGATCCGGTCGAGCATCTTCTCGCGGGAGACGCCGATCGCGTCGAGCTTCAGGTCGGAGATCGGCGACTCGATCACCGAGTAGCCGACGCCGAGCTCGACGAGCGCCTCCAGGTCGGCCGGAACCGCGCGCGAGAAGCCCCAGACCTCAGCACGCAGCCCCGCTGCGGCGATCCGTTCGACTGCCTGCCAGTCGTCGTCGGAAACGCGCGGAAAGCCCGCCTCGATCCGGTCGACCCCGAGGTCGTCGAGCAGGCGCGCGATCTCGAGCTTCTGGTCGGGATCGAGCACGACTCCAACCGTCTGCTCGCCGTCGCGCAACGTCGTGTCGTACAGGCCGACTCGGCCGCCGAGCCGATAGGCGTCGTTCAAGGATCCGGTCCAGATCAGGCCGCTCACTGCAGCACGATCCCATCGGGGAACGGCGACAGCTTGTCCGCGCCGTCGGCAGTGATCAGGAAGTTGTCCTCGACGCGCAGCCCGCCGCCTTCCGACCAGTAGCAGCCTGGCTCGATCGCGAGGACCATGCCCTCTCTGATCTCGCCGCCTCCCGCCTGGTGCGCGTACGGCGGCTCGTGTGCGCGCGCGCCGACGCCGTGGCAGATCGGATGCGTCGGCTGGCCGGCGTATCCCATCCTCTCGATGCCCTCCCGCACGAGCACGTCGAGCTCGGCGAGGCTGGCGCCCGGGACACAGTGCGCGACCGCGCGCTCGTAGACGCCGACGAGCGCGTGCTCGAGCTCGCGGTATTCGGCCTTCGGCTCGCCGGGGCAGAGGAGCTTCGTGTGGTCGCACCAGTAACCGTCCGCGCACACCCAGATCTCGAACAGGGTCGGCTCGTCGGCCTGCACCGGCCGCTCGCCGGTTGCCGTGAACGTCCTGATGCCCGGCCCCGACCAGACGAGCGAGAAGCCGAGCGCGAGGTCGACCTTCCCCTCCCATCCTGTCCCGGCGCCGTGCACGTAGCCGAGCCAGATCGCCGCCGCCTCGCTCTCCTTCATCCCGGGGCGTAGCTCGCCGCGGACGTGCTCCATGGCCGCCGCGCAGATCGCGTTCGCGAGCCGCATCCGCTCGACCTCCTGCTCGGTCTTGATCGAGCGCGCTGCCGTCAGCACGGGCATCGCGTCGCCCGCGTCGCGCCACGCGTCGAACCACGCCTTCGTGAAGGTCGTCGGCTCGCCGACCATCCGGTCAGATGCCTGCGTGCCGAGCGACAGCTCGAGGCCGATGCGGCCGTAGTCCTTCGCCGCGGCGAGCGCCGCGTCGAGCGTCCGTGCCGGTACCGGGCGTGGATCACGCGCCGAGTAGCCGTCGACCAGTCGTATATCAGTCGTCCACGACTGATATATCGCGTCGTCCTGCGACGCTTCCAGGCAGATCAGGACGGGGTCGCCCTCGCGCGGGAACACGCAGGCGTCGTATCCCTTCATGCCCCAGAAGTTCGTCAGGTAGAGGACGTTGTCCGGCGCACGCACGACGAGCGCGTCCAACTCGCGCTCGGCCATCAGCTCGCGGACGCGGTCGAGCTTCGAATCGTCGCGCGGCCACTTCACGTGTCCTCGCCCCAGGGCCGGATACGCGGCGGCGCCGGTGTTCCATGCCCCTCCTGCCAGGACACGACCGGGTTGCGCAGCACGCCGATCCGGTCGATCTCCGCCTCGATCACGTCGCCGGGCTTCAGGTAGAGGCGCGCGCGCTCCTCCGGCGACTTGAAGCCCGCCACGCCCGCCACGGTGCCCGTCGAGAGCACGTCGCCCGCGGAGTATCCGAGTGCCGAGAAGTTCGAGAGGATCTCCGGGATCGTCACGCTCATGCGACCGGAGTGCGACTCCTGGCGGGTCTCGCCGTTCACGCGCAGCTCCATGGCGAGGTCGTGGGGGTCCGGGATCTCGTCCGGCGTCACGATCCACGGGCCGAGGGGGCAGAACGTGTCGATCGCCTTGCAGAAGCTGAAGACCCCGGAGCGCATCTCGCCGCGCTGGATGTCGCGCGCGGTGATGTCGTTGAAGATCAGGTAGCCGCCGACATAGTCCATCGCCTCCTCTGGGGAGAACCACTTGCCGGCCTTCTTCAGCACGACCGCAAGCTCGAGCTCGTAGTCGAGCTCCTCGGTCAGGTGCTCCGGGTAGATCACCGGCTCGTCCGGGCCGACGATCGCGTCGACGTTCTGGAAGAAGTTGATCCACGGCGCGATCTGGTGCGACCAGTCGACGTTCTTGGACTCCTCCTCGTGCTCTCGAAAGTTGCCGGCGGTGTGGAAGAGCTTCTTCGGGACGATCGGGGCGCGCAGCCTCACGTCCGCCAGCGGCGCCCGCTCAGAGGTGTCGTCGGCGCCTCCGCGCTCGAACCACTCGCGCATCGTCGCGACGTCGAGGCGCACCACCTCGTCCCCGTCGACGCGGCCGACCTTGCCGTCGTCGTAGGTGACGAGCTTCACTCGCACACCTTCTGCGCGACGAGCGCGTAGGTCTGCGCTGTCCGGACGAGGCCCTCGATGTCCAGGTTCTCGCCGAGCTCGACGTCCATCAGGCCGGTCGACGTGCCGTAATTGACGGTCGGCACGCCGTAGCGCGTCAGTGCCGAAGCATCGCTGAACCAGCGCGTCACGTCCCGTCCCGGTTGTTCGCCGAACACCTCGGAGTGCGCCGCGTCGATCGCCGCGACGAGCTCGTGTCCCTCGTCGATCTCCGCTCCAGGTGCGGTCACGTAGATCTCGCCCTCGACGCCGTAGTCGGGGAAGCGCTCGGCGAGCGAGCGCACGAACGTCAGCACCTCCGCGCGCGCGGTCGCCATCGGCTTCGTCGGCGGGACGCGCACGTCGAGAAACAGGTCGGCATGGTGCGGCGTGCGCGAGACGCGCCAGCCGAAGCCGCCTTCGATCGCGCCGACGTTGACGATCGCCCTCGCACCGCGATACGCGTTGGACTCGGCGTCCTCCCAGCTCGGGATCCACTCGAGCACCTCGGTCGTCACCTGGTGCAAGCGCAGGATCGCGTTCTGGTCGCGCTTGCCCTCGCTGAACGCCGTGTGGATGAAGTTGCCGTGCACACGGATGCGCAGCCAGAGCGCGCCGAAGTGCCCGAGCACGACCTTGCCCTCCGTCGGCTCGCCGAGCAGGCACATGTCGGCGACGCCCCCGTGGGACACGAGGTAGCGCGTTCCGGCGGCGTAGCCGCGAAACTCGGCACCCTGCGCGTGCCCGTACTGCGTCTTTTCGATCTCGCCGCACACCGCAGCGATCATGACGTCGCCGCGCAGCGTCACGCGTGCATCCTGCAACGCGCGCACCGCCTCGACGTAACAGGCCAGCGCACCCTTCATGTTCGAGATGCCCAGGCCGTACAGCCGGCCGTCGCGCTGAAACGCCTGCGGCTGGAAGCCGGGGACGGCCTGCAGCCAGGACTCGCGCCCCGAGTACGACGTATCCATGTGGCCGTTGAACATCAGCGACTTGCCACCGCCGGTGCCGCGCCACGTACCGAGGACGTTCGCCCGACCCTCCTCGACCTGCTGCCACTGCACCTGCAGGCCGAGCTCCTCGAACAGCTCGCGCATCCGCTCAGCCATCCGCTGCTCGTCGCCGGTGAAGCTGTGGACGTCGATCAGCGACGACGCGGTCGCGACGAGACGATCGGGGTCGATCTCCGGCTCCGTCGAGCCTACGCCACCATCGACGGTGATCATCCGCGCACGTGCGGCAGGACCTGCTCGCCGAAGAGCCGGATCTGCTCGTGGCGGTCCTCGCCCCAGAGCTCGAGCATGACGTGCGTGCAGCCTGCGTCCCTGTACTCCGCGATCGCGGCGATGCAATCGGAGGGCGTACCGGCGATCGGCCTGCACTTGTCGAGGATCGCATCGGTGACCATCGCCTTCGCCGCGAGGCGGCCGCCCTGCTCCATCGCCTCCGCGACGGGCTTGATCTCGTCCTGCTCGAGGCCGGCGAGGTCGAGCAGCGTGTCGGCCGCGCCCTGGATGTTCTGCACCTTGTTCGCGAGGTACATGCCGGCGATCTCGCGCGCGCCGTCGCGGCCCCGGTCGCGATCGGAGGCGTGGATCGAGGCGACGACGGTGCACCCGATGTCGATGTCGGCCCGGACGTTCTCGCGCGTGTAGCGCACGAACGCCGGCGTCGTGATCGACGGCGTGAGGCAGCCGTCGCCGATCTCACCGGCGAGCGCCTGCATCTTCGGTGCGGTCGCGGCGATGTAGACGGGCGGGACCTCGCGCGGCGTGTGCGCGTCGTCCTGCAGCGGGGGCACGTCGGCGCTCCACGTGTCGCCGTCGTAGTCGAAACGTCCGCCGCCGAGCACGCCGCGCGCGATCGTGACGGCGTCGCGCATCGGCCCGAGCGTCTTCTTCGTCTGCATCTTCGTGTTGTTCAGGAAGATCTTCGAGGTCCCGAAGCCGAGAATGAACCGGCCTGGTCCGGCTGCCTCCTGCACCACGCGCGCGTCCATCGCCGCCTGGACGGGATGCCGCGTCGAGGCGGCGATGATCCCCCAGCCGATCGTCAGCCGCGACGTCTCGCGCGCCATCAGCGCGGCGACACCGGTCGAGGAGCGCGCCTCCATGCCGTGCTTGCGCCACCACGGATAGGCCTCGGCGAGCCAGATGGTGTCCAGGCCCGCGTCGTCCATCGCACGCGCCGACGCGAGCATTTCGTCGAGCGGCTCCATGGTCAGCTGCATCACGCCGACGCGGAAGGGCACGGCCATCGGAGGTGGCCTAGTCCTTGTCTTCCGTGGAGGTCGTCGGCCCCTCGGGCTCCGGCTCGTAGGGCTCGGGCGACAGCGGACTGATCCCCTCGTCCGCTCCGCTCGTGCCGGAGTCGGGCTCCGGCTCCGTGTCGGCATCCGCGGGCGGCCCGTAGTCCTTCACCTGCAGGTCGAGCGCCTTCAACACGTGCTGCACCTGCTGGTTGACGATCGGCTGGATCACGCGCTGACCCATCGAGCCGACCGGGCCCGCGAGCTTGACGTCGGCGACCCACTTCATCTTCGTCCCGGCTCCGTCGTCGGTCAGCTCGAACGACGTCTGCATGTTCAGCATCGCGCCCACACCGTGGCCTTTGATGTGAAGCGACGCGAACTCGAGGTCGCGCTCCTCGGTCTTGTCCATGTCGATCTTCATCTTCAGTCCGCCGAGGCCGAGCGGGATCTTCACGTTCGCGGTCCAGCGCTTGTCGTCGTGGATGTCGAACGACTCGACGCCGGGCATCGTCTTCGCCATCGAGGCGGGGTCGTTGAGGACGCTCCACACCGCTCGGCGCGGTGCCTCGAACATCCGCTCGCCGGAGACGTTCACGCGTCCGCCACCGTCACGCGCGCGCCCGCTTCGTCCGGCTCGTTCAGCATCTCCCAGACGCGCTGGTACGGATTCGCGCTGTCCCGCACCTTCGCGCCGCCGCGGCTGCGAAGGGCGTCCTGCACCGCCGCGCAGACGGCGTGGATGCCGGCGCCGCCGCCCTCCCCCATTCCCTTGGTGCCGAGCGGCGTGAACGGCGACGGGCTCTCGACGTAGCCGGTCTGCAGCGGAGGCATGTCGAGCGCGTGCGGGACGTGGTAGTCGTAGAAGTTCGGGGTGAGCAGGTTGCCGTCCTCGTCGTAGACGAACTGCTCGTGTACCGCCGCGCCGAGCGCCTGGGCGGTGGCGCCCATCACCTGGCCCTCGACGATCTGCGGGTTGATGCGCTTGCCGCAGTCGTCGACGGCGGCGTAGTCGACGATGTCGTAGTGGCCGGTCTCGGGATCGACCTCGATCACGGCAACGTGCACCTGGGCCGCGTACGTCAGGGTGAGGTTGCCGAACTTCCGCTCCACGTCCGGCACCTCGAACGGTGGACGGTAGACGTAGCGGCAGTTCAGCGTGACGTCGAGGTCCTCGGGGAGCCCGGCGTTGTTGGCGTTGACGATCGCGCCGCACGCCATGAACGGCAGGAACGCCTCCGGGTTGTCCTTGATGCGCACCCCGCCCTCGGCGAGCTCGAGCGCTTCCTCGGGCACTCCGCCGAAGACCGCGCCGGCGAGCTTCTTGATCTCGGCGGCGAGCAGCTCGGTCGCGCCCTTGACCGCGCTCAGCCCCGTCACGGCGAACTGCGAGGCGTACGTCCCGGAGAAACCGGCGTGCGAGTTCCAGTACGAGTCGTGGCCTGCACGGACGTTCACGTCGTCGACCGAGCACTGGAGGATGTCCGCGACGACCTGCGCAGCCGTCGTCTCGTGCCCCTGGCCCTGCGGCGTCGTGCCGAGCGTGACGACGATCTCGCCGAAGATGTCGAGCTTGACCGTCGCGACCTCGTTGTTCCCGGAGAACTGCAGCTCCGGGTTGATCAGGCGCGACTGGCCGAAGTTGTTCGTGCCGGAATCGAGCGTCGAGCCGATGCCGACGCCGAGCAGCTTGCCGCGAGCCTCCGCTTCCGATCGCCGCTGCGCGACGTTCCGGTAGTCGATCAGGTCGAGCGCCGTGTCGAGCATCTTCGCGTAGTCGCCGGAGTCGTAGACGCAGCCGTTCGGCGTCTCGTACGGCATCTCCTCGGCGCGGATGAAGTTCTTCTTGCGGATCTCGACCGGGTCGAGGTCGAGCTCCTGCGCGACGATGTCGATCAGGCGCTCGGTGAACCACAGGTGCTGCATGCGCGAATAGCCGCGGTTCGGCGACACCGGCGCCTTGTTCGTCGCGACCTGGGTGAAGTCGACGCGGATGTTGCGCCAGCGATACATGCCCGGCGTGACCTGCGCCCAGATGACGCCGCCGAGTGGCTCGTAGCGCAGCCAGGCGCCCGCGTCGTCGAGCGCCTTCGTGCGGAAGCCGAGCAGCGTTCCGTCGTTCTTCACGGCGACCTCTGTGTCGAGGAACCAGCGCTCGTTGCCGTGCGACATCGACATGTGGAAGTCGGTGCGCCACTCGGTCCACTGCACGGGGCGTTTGAGCTTGCGCGCGAGCAGGCAGCACGCGACGAGCTGCGGATGCGACGTGATCTTGTTGCCGAAGCCGCCGCCGATGTCCTGGGTGACGAAACGGAGCTTGTCGAGCCCCGTGCGCATCGCGGGGCCCATCATGATCGCCGCGAAGCCCGGGAACTGGTTGTTCGTGTGGATCGTCCACTGACCGATCCCGCGGTTGTACTCGACGAGCGCGCCGTCGCACTCGAGCGGCGTCGAGTTGAAGCGATGGAAGTGCAGCTCGTCGATCTTCACGACCTTGTCCGCCTCGGCGAATGCCGAGTCGAGATCGCCCCACTCGTAGACGCCCTCCCACATCAGGTTGCCGCCCGCGTCCTCGTGCAGCGTCGGGACGCCGTCGGTCTGCGCATACCGGGCGTCGGTGACCGCCGCGATCGGCTCGTATTCGATCTCGACGAGCTCCGACGCGTCGCGCGCGAGCTCGCGCGGCTCCGCGACGACGGCGACCATCGCCTCGCCGACGTAGCGCACCTTGCCGA
>JABFWJ010000165.1 GCA_013362295.1 Thermoleophilia bacterium | reverse complement strand
CGTCCGCCTCATGGGCGCGTTCGTACGCGCGGCCGCGACGAGCGGCTGACCGCCCTTACCCCCGGCCCGCAAACGAAGAGACCGGCCGCGGGGCCGGTCGGTGAAAGCCGTCGATCGATAGCGGGGGCAGGATTTGAACCTGCGACCTCCGGGTTATGAGCCCGGCGAGCTACCTGACTGCTCCACCCCGCGTCGCGGCGTCGATTGTAGCACCGTCGGCGCCCGCGGACACCGTGGTTACGATGGCCGCAATGGCGCTTCTGACCTGGATTTCGCTTGCCTTTCTGGTCGTCGCGCTCGGCGGATCGGTGACATTTGCGGCTGTTCGAGGCCTGCGGATGTGGCGGGCGTTCCGCGCGCTCTCGCGGGCGGCCGGCTCGGCGCTCGACGACGTCGGGCGGACGGCGGGCGAGGCGGAGCGGCACGCCGTCGCGCTGAGTGAGGGGAGCGAGCGCCTGAGCGCCGAGGTCGCGCGGCTGCACGAATCGCTCGCGCAGCTCGCCGTGCTCCGCTCGGCCGCAACAGAGGCGCGTGCGACGCTGCTCGGATTCCGCGGTTTCGTGCCGCGCAAATGACGCGCGTCGCCGCGATCGACCTCGGCACGAACGCCACCCGCCTCCTCGTCGCCGACGTCGAGGACGGGCGCGTCGACGAGGTGCTGCGCAGAACGCGCATCACGAAGCTCGGCGAGGGGGTCGACGCGCGCCGCCGCCTCCTCCCCGTCCCGATCGCGCGCGTGCGCAACGTGCTCACCGAATACCGGCGCGAGCTCGAGGCACTCGGGGCCGAACGCACGCTCGCGGTCGCGACCAGCGCGGTGCGCGACGCGGAAAACGGCGAGGCGTTCCTCGGCGAGATCGAGTGGTCGTACGGATTCCCCACGCGGCTGCTGACGGGCGACGAGGAGGCGGCGATGACGCTGCGCGGCGCCGGGCCGCTCGAGCCGGGCACGGTCGTCGTCGACGTCGGCGGCGGCTCGACCGAGCTGATTACGCCGAGCTTCCGGACGAGCATGGATGTCGGCTCGGTCCGGCTGACCGAACGCTTCGGCGTGCACCAGGGAGCAGCGGCCGCATACATCCGCGCGCAGCTCCCCGACCTGGACGTCACAGATGCCCTCGGCGTCGACGGGACGACCGCGGAGCTCGCCGGGCTCGGCGGCTCTGACACCGTCACGCTCGGCACCATCGACGACACGCTCGAGTGGCTCTCCGTCTCGACGGAGGAGGAGCGGCGCGCGCGGCTGATCGAGCCGGACCGCAGCGAGGTGCTCGCGGCCGGCGTCCTGATCCTGCGCGAGACGCTCCGCCATCTCGGCCTGGCGACGATCACGGCGAGCACGACCGACCTGCTGACCGGTGCCGCGCTCGAGGCCGCCGGGCTGCCGGAGCCGGTCGAGGGCGACGCCCCGCCGGGTGCCTACACCTGCTGCTGACGAGCGACCCCGGCCCGCAGAGCCAAACCAGCAGATACTTGCGCTCGCAAGGTTTGCTTGCTAAGATCTTTGCGCAATCAAGTTTTGACCTGTCAAGGAAGTAGGAAGGAAGGCACACATGAGCACGATCGAGCAGACGCGGCAGGAAGTCCCGACCGGGAGCTGGAAGGCCGACACGGTTCACTCCAGCGTCGCCTTCGAGGTCCCGTACGCAGTCGCAACCTTCGGCGGCGAGGTCACCGACTTCGAAGCCACCCTCGAGAACGGCGTCCTCTCCGGCGCGGCCCGGATCGAGAGCATCCACGTCAAGGAGGAGAACCTCCAGGCGCACCTGCTCTCGCCCGAGTTCTTCGATGCCGAGAAGCACCCCGTCGTGAAGTTCTCCGGCGCCCTCTCGCGCGACGGCGACAACGTCGAGGTCGACGGCGAGATCACGATCAAGGGCGTCTCGCGGCCGGCGAAGCTGACCGGCACGATCAACGGCCCGGCCGTCGACCACTTCGGCGCGACGCGCGTCGGCCTGAAGCTGCAGACGACCGTCGACCGCACGCAGTTCGACATCAAGTGGAACATGCCGCTCCCGAACGGCGAGCCGGCGCTCGCGAACGAGGTCACCCTCAAGGCCGACCTCACGCTGGTGGCGCAGGAGGCGTAGTGCGCGTCCTCGCGATCAGCGGCTCCCTCCGCGACGACTCCAACAACACGGCCCTCCTCCGCGCTCTGCGCGAGGAGGCGCCGGAGGGAGTCGACGTGGACATCTGGCAGGGCCTGAAGGTGATCCCGCCGTACGACCAGGACGACGTCGTCGTGCCCGGGCCGGAGGCGGTCGAGGCCTTCCGCGAGCTCGTGCGCGAGTCCGACGCCGTGTTCTTCGCGACGCCCGAGTACAACTCGTCGGTCCCGGGTGCGCTCAAGAACGCACTCGACTGGGCCTCGCGCCCGCTCGCGACGAACTCGTTCCGCAACAAGCCCGTCGCCGTGATCGGCTCGAGCGCCGGCGCCTTCGGCGGGGTCTGGGCCGCCGCCGAGCTGCGCAAGATCCTCGGCGCGATGGGCTCACGCGTGACCGAGGCCGAGCTGGCCGTCGGGCACGCAGCCGAGAAGTTCGACGACGAAGGCCGCCTCGCCGACGAGGACGTACGCGAGGGCCTCCGCGACGCGCTGCAGACCGTGATCGCGGCCGCGCTCGACCGTGCGGCGGCTGCCTAGTAGGAGGTACTAGACCTCGATCAGGTCCTCGGGCGGCTCGTCCTCCGCGAGCCGGCGCTGCACGCCCGAGCGCGAGAGCACGCCGACGAGCTTGCCGTCCTCCACGACCGGAACGCGTTCGTAGTCGTGCTCCTCGAGGAATGCGAATGCGTCGTCGAGGTTCATCGCCGCTTCGACCGTCGCGTTCGGCTCCTCGGCGATCTCGCCCAGCGTCGTCCGTTCCGGATCACGCCCGTTGGCGACCACCTCGCGGACGAGCGTCTTGCGAGTGACCACGCCGACGAGGGCTCCGTTCTCGGTGACGAGCACGGCGCGCACCGCATCGCGCGAGAGCGACTCGCCGGCGTCGCGGGCGCTCGACGACGCGTCCAGCGCGTGCGGGTCGGGCACCATCGCGTCGCGGACGAGCTGGCGCGTCATCACGGATAGATTCCCCGGGATTCGAGTGCCGCGGCGACCTCGTGGATCGCGGCGACGAGCGCAGCGTCGCGTAACGAGACGCCGCGCTCCTGCGCGACGCTCCAGACGCGATCGAACGCGTCGGACAGCTGATCGGCGAGGCGGCGCCGGATCTCGTCGCGGTCCCAGAAGAGACGGCCGAGATCCTGCACCCATTCGAAGTACGAAACGGTGACGCCGCCCGCGTTCGTGAGGATGTCGGGCAGCACCGGGATTCCGCGCTCGGCGAGGATCCGGTCGGCCTCGACCGAGGTCGGGCCGTTCGCGCCCTCGGCGACGAGCCGGCAGCGCAGCTTGCCCGCGTTCTCTGCCGTCACCTGGTCCTCACGCGCGGCGAGGACGAGGACGTCGCATTCGAGCTCGAGCAGCTCCTCGTTCGTGATCCGTTCCACGTCCTTCGTGTAGCCCTCGAGCGAACCGTGCTCGGCGACATAGGCGTGCAGCGTGGGAACGTCGAGGCCTTCCGGCGAGTAGACGCCGCCCGAGATGTCGGAGACGGCGACGACCCGTGCACCCTCGTCGCGCAATTCGGAGGCGGCGATGCCGCCGACGTTGCCGAAACCCTGCACCGCGCACGATTGTGCAGCAAGAACCCACCCGAGGCGCTCGCAGGCGCGCGCGATCACCATCACGACGCCCGCGCCGGTTGCCTCGTGGCGGAAGAGCGAACCGCCGATCGAGACGGGCTTGCCGGTGACGATCTCGGGCACCGCGTATCCCTTCTGCATCGAGTACGTGTCCATCATCCACGCCATCGTCTGCTCGTTGGTGGCCATGTCGGGTGCCGGAATGTCGAGCTCGGGGCCGATGAAGGGCGCGAGCTCGGCGGTGAGACGCCGCGTGATGCGCGCGAGCTCCGCCGTGGACAGCCCGCGCGCATTGCACCGCACGCCGCCCTTCGCCCCACCGTAGGGGAGACGCAGGAGCGCGCACTTCCACGTCATCCACATCGCGAGCGCGGCGCACTCGCCGAGATCCACCGCCTCGTCGTACCGGATCCCGCCCTTCGTCGGGCCGAGCACGGACGAGTGCTGCACGCGATAGGCCGGGAACGACCGATACGTGCCGTCGTCCATCCGCACGGGGAGCATCAGGATCAGCGCCCGCTCGGGATGACGGAGCCGGGCCGAGACGAAATCGGGAACCTCGGCCAGCTCGAGGGCGTGCTCGAGCTGGGTGCGAGCCTGCTGGTAGAGCGGCGTGTCCCACTCGAGCACGGAGGCCGCGTGTGCCACCTTGGCCACGGCGGCAGGGTACGCGAAACGGGTGGACCAACCCGTCGTCAAGATGGGCCGGACGGCCCATTGCGTCCGGGCGCCCGGTTGCCGATGCTTGCGTCGATGAGGAACCCGGAGCTCCTCCCTGCGATCTGCGCGGCCATCGCCGTCGAGATCGCCCACCTGCGCTGGGTCCTCCTGACGCAGTGGACGTGCCGCAGCTGCACCGAGGCTCATCTGCACTGCGAGTGCAAGCCGGGCTGGGTCCGCTACCTCCTCTGATCTAGAGCAGCGAACGGATCAGCGCGGCCTCGTCGGCGTCGGCGCCCAGGTAGGCGCCTCGGATCACCGTCCACGCCCGGATCTTCCAGTCGTCGAGCCCGGCGGCCACGAACGCGGCGATCCGCCGCTCGGTCTTCGTGCGGTCGGTCATCCGGTAGGAGAGCGGGTTCCAGAGGTACGACGGGACGTCGTACTCGCGGTCGCCGAGGTACGGCTTCGGGTCGATGGCGACGAAGCGGTCGTCCTTGCGCAGGATGTTGTGGTGGTGGAAGTCGCCGTGCACGAGCCACTCGCGGCTCACGTCGAGTGACGCGTAGAGCTCGCGTGCGAGCGCCGTCAGCTCGCCGGGGTTGTTCTCGATCCAGCGCGGCACCTGGTCGCCGACCCAGCGGAACGGCTCGCCGGCTGGAAGCCACAGCCGCGTCGCCACGTCGACGGCGATCGCCGTCGCCTCGTCGTCCGGCAACTCCGCGATGTCGTCGCCCGGCAGCGCGCGCTCCAGCAGCAGCGCGCGGCCGGCGCGGCGGAGCAGGCGCACCGCGCCGTCTCCTCCCCACACGCGGAGCGCCTCACCTTCGTGAAGCGACTCGTCGTCTCCCTCCCACGGCACCTTCAACACGGCGTCGTCGCCGGCGGGTGCGACATACGAGTAGCGCGAGAGCGTGAACGGCGTGCCGAGCTCGATCCCCCATTCGGCCGCGGCCTGCTCGGCGACGGCCTTCGTGTCCGTGAGGTCGACCGGCGGCACGACGGGAGGATATGTGGGGGCCGACGCTGCGGCACATCGGCCCCCACCCGACCACCACAGCTCGTACGAGAGGGCAGCCAGTACGAACAGCCGCCGACGAGGTTACAGGGCGGGCACCGCCCGGGTGACCCTCAACCTCCTCCTGAGGGATGATCCGAGACTCGTTTGCTGGGATGACGCGCCGCGTCATAAACCGGCGATACCTTGCGCCTGTGCAGGGAGTTCTCGACCGGATCAGGCACCGGGTCTACGAGGCCGTGGTGCTGACCTTCGCGGTCGCATCGGTCGTCGAGGCGCTCGCCGCGCACCACGTCCACGCCCGCTGGCTCGTCGTGCTGCTCGCCCTCGGCTGGACGCTGCCGTTCGCCGTGCGCAGGCGCTACCCCCTGTGGGCGCCGGTCGTCGCGTGCGTGTTCCTGTCGGCATTCGCGCTGACCTCGCCCGAGCGCTCGATCACGAGCCTGACGATGCCGTTCGTGGCCGCCCTCGCGGCCGCCGTCTCGCTCGGGCTCCTGGCCGACCGGCGGCTCGCGATCGCCGGCTGGGCCGCGGTGATCGCAACCGCGGCCGTCATCGACTCGCAGTCGGGCTCCGCGTACTCGGACTTCTTCTGGACGACGCTGATCCTCACGCTCGCGTGGTTCTTCGGCGCGGCGCTGGGCTCGCGCACGGAGCAGGCCCGCGAGCTGAGCCGGCGCGTCGAGGCGGCGGAGCGCGACCGAGCGACCGCGGCCGAGCGGGCGACCGCCGAGGAGCGCGCCCGCATCGCGCGCGAGCTGCACGACGTCGTCGCGCACTCGGTCTCCGTGATGGTCGTCCAGACCTCCGGCGTTCGCCGGCTGCTCAAGGAGGAACAGCACCGCGAGCGCGAGGCGCTGATGTCAGTCGAGCAGATCGGCCGGCAGGCGCTGACCGAGATGCGGCGAATGCTGGGCGTCATGCGCAGCGGAGGCGACCCGCCGGCGGCGCTCACACCGCAACCGGGCCTGCAGCATCTCGACCGCCTGATCGCGCAGGTCGAGGAGGCCGGGATGCCCGTGACGCTCCGGGTCGAAGGCGACCGCCCGGAGCTCTCGCCCGGCATCGACCTGTCGGCGTACCGCATCGTGCAGGAGGGCCTCACGAATGCGCTCAAGCATGCGAAGGGCGCGCATGCCGAAGTGCTCGTCAGGTATATCGACTCGTCCGTGCAGCTCGAGATCGCAGACGACGGCCAAGGGGTTCCGAGCCGGGACGGGATGGGCCACGGCCTCGTCGGCATGCGCGAGCGCGTCGCGCTGTACGGCGGCACGATCGAGGCGGGCCCGCGAGACGGCGGCGGCTTCTTGCTACGTGCACGACTCCCGGTCGAAGGCCGGGCGTGATCCGGATCCTGCTCGTCGACGACCAGGCGCTCGTGCGCGC
>JABFWJ010000059.1 GCA_013362295.1 Thermoleophilia bacterium | reverse complement strand
ACCGAGACGGCGTGGTTGTACCAGGTGCCGGAGTCGGCGAGTCGGCCCAGTGTGGTCTGGACGGTCGGCGCGGTGGCGTCGTACTGGACCGTGAGGCCGCCCGAAGCGGTGTTGCCCGCCAGGTCGGTGCAGCTCCCGCTGACCGTCGTCCCCGCGGTGTCCGGCCCCGCGAACGAGGTCGAGGGGTCGCAGCTCGCGACGCCGCTGATGCCGTCGGTGCCCGCGAAGGAGATGCCGACCGGCGCGCGGTACCAGCCGTTCGCGTTCGCCGCGCGCGCAGGCGTGGCGGTCACGGCCGGGCCCGTCGCGTCGTAGCTGATGCCGACGGAGCCGAAGCCCGAGTTGCCGGCCACGTCGGTGCACGTCCCTGCGAGCAGGGCGGACGACGTGTCGGGGCCTGCGTAGGTGCGCGCCGCGTCGCAGGTCACACCGCCGCTCAGGGCGTCCGTGCCCGAGAAGGAAACGCCGACGGCGTGGTTGAACCAGCCGTTCTGATCGGCGGCGCGAGAGAGCAGCGCGGACACCGACGGCGCAGTCGCGTCGTACTGGAACGAGTAGGAGGCCGGAGTCGAGGAGTTGCCCGCGTCGTCGACGCACGTGCCGGAGACCGAGGCCGCGGCCGAGTCGGGGCCTGCGTAGGACGCCGACGGTGAGCAGGTGACCGGACCGCTCGTCGCGTCCGTTCCCTGGAAATCGACCGACAACGGCGCGTTGTACCAACCGGTCGCGCCGGCGGGCCGCGACGGCACCGCGACCGCGGTCGGAGCGGTGGCGTCGTACTTGAAGGTGGCCGTGCCGGAGCCGGTGTTGCCCGCCGAGTCGGTGCACGAGCCCGTCAGGGAGCCGTTCGCCGTGTCGGGCGCGAAGTACGTCTGGCCCAGGCTGCAGGAGGCGAGCCCGCTCGTCGTGTCGGTCCCGCTCGTCGTGAACGAGACGGCGCTGTTGTACCAGCCGTTGTGATCGGCAAGCCGGTCCGGATCGACGGCGACCGTCGGCGCGGTCGCGTCGTACGCGAAGCTGTACGACCCGGAGGCATAGTTGCCGGCCGCGTCCGAGCACGAGCCCATGGTGGTTGCGTTCGCAGTGTCCGGGCCGCTGTAGAGCCTCGTCGAGTCGCAGGTGACGCCGCCGCTGACACCGTCGGCGCCGGCGAACGTCACGGCGACGGGCGCGCTGTACCACCCGTTGTGGTCGGCCGGACGATCCGGCGTGGCGGTGACGGCCGGCGGGGTCGCGTCGTACGCGAGATTCAGCGTCGCCGGGACGATGTTGCCGGCCGCGTCCATGCAGTTGCCGGTGACGGCCGCCGTCCCCGAGTCGGGACCCGAGTAGTCGACCGGCGGATCGCAGGTCACGCCGCCGCTCAATGCATCGGTGCCGGCGAACGACACCGAGACCGGCGCGTTGTACCAGCTGCCGACGTCGGGCGTGCGCGCCGCGGTTGCCGTGACGACGGGATCCGTGTCGTCGTAGGCGAACGGGAACGACATCGAGGCGCTGTTCCCGGCGGGATCGGTGCACGTTCCGTCGAGCGAGCCCGCAGCTGTGTCCGGCCCGGCGTAGTGCTGCACGGGCGTGCACGTCACGCTGTTGACGCCGCCGCTGCCGCCGATGTCCGTGCCGAGGAACGTGATGTTGAACGGTCGGTTGTACCAGCCGTTCCTGTCACGGACGCGGAACGCGACCCTGATCGTGGGGGGCGTCGTGTCGTAGCGCAGGTCGAAGGTCTTCGACGTCGTATTGCCTGCCGCGTCGGTGCAGGTGCCGACGATCGGCGTGTGGGAGACGTCAGGCCCGCTGTACGTCTGGTCCGGCGAGCACGTGACCGGTCCGCCTGCGTCGGTGCCGCTGGTCGTGAACGAGACGGGCTTGCCGTACCAGCCCTTGCCGTCGGCGAGCCGTGAAGGCGTGATCGTGACGGTGGGGGCCGTAGCGTCGATCGTCCACGACGTCGTGGCCGGCGTCGGGTCGACGAGCCCGCCCAGGACGGCGCGGACGCGGAAGACGTGAGGGCCGTCGGCGCGGTTGAGCACCGGCCGGGGGTTGAGGCACGCGACGAACCCGGTGTTGTCGATGTCGCACTGGAACGTCGCCAGCGGGTTGTCGGACGTGAACCGAATGCTGGCGTTCCGCGAGTTGACGAGCGGGGCCGGCGCGCTCGTGATCGTCGTGTCCGGCGGCGTCGTCGGGGCGGTCGCCTTCCACGTCGCGACGGCCGGCGTCGCGTCGACGTTGCCGGCAAGATCGACCGCGCGCACCGAGAGCTTGTGATTCCCCGCTGCGACGCCCCAGTAGGTGACGGGGGAGGCGCAGTCGGCGTACGTTGTCGCCGCGTCGACCTTGCACTCGAACGATCCCGGCTCGGTGCTGCCGAACTGGAACGTCGCGGAGTCGACGGCGACGGTCGGGTCGGGTGCGGAGAGGATCGTCGTGTCCGGTGCAGTTCCGTCGACGGTGACGGTGAGCGGCGTGGACTCGCCGTTCACGCCGTCAGCCGTGACGGCGGACGCGACGAGCGTGTAGGTGCCGTCGGGAGGGAGGGCGGTCCAGTTGGTGTTGACCACACCACCGAGTGCCGACCCGATGTTGGTGGCGAACGGCGTGCTGCACGTCCAGCCGGGGCAGTAGCCGACCGAGATCGACGCGACACCCGCCAGTGCAGTTGCAGTGGCGCTGATCGCGGCGCCGGGAGCCACGTTCGCCGGTGCTGAAACCGTGATCTGCGGCGCGTTCGGTGCCGTGGCCGCCAAGAGCGACGAGCTCGAGACGATGATCTCGGGAAACGGGCGCGCAGCGGCGGGCCGCGCCAGGCCGAGGCCGAGCAGCGCGAGCGCGGCAACGATCATGAACAGCCGTTCTGGGCGAGGATCTCGGAGTGTTCTCATCGACTCGTCCGAGCCTATGAGGTGCGTCTTCCGGCCACACTGAACAGGTGGTTAGGTTTGTCGGCCAGGTCTGCGCCTAGTCTTTGCCGCCGTGTTCACCGCCTCGGACACCAGCGCCGTGCTCGACTATCTCCGTGTTCCGACCAGGTATCTAGACGTCGAGTCGAGGTCGAGGGTTGTGAACGTCGGCGCGCCGAACGGCCGCTCGGTCTCCTGGCCGGCCGCCGAGGCGCCGGGGCCGGCGCCCGAGCGGTGGCTCGGAGAGGTGCGGATCTTCGCGGAGACGCTGCCCGACGAGGAGGGGCGGGGCCTGCTGCCCGACGGCGAGTGGGAGCCGGCCGAGGCCCTCCTCGACGCCGACGGCCGGCCGGTGGCGCACGTCTGGCGCGAGGCGGGCGGGAGCGTCTTCCTGCCGTTCAGCCCGGACGCCGCGCTCGTCAACCTGTGGAGCGAGGCGTACCAGGCGGGCGCGCGCTCGGCCGGCGCGAAGCGGCTCGCTCTGAAGGCGTACTACCGGGCGCGCCCGCTCCTCCCGCGCGCGTTGCAGATCGCCCTGCGCCGCCGGTTCGCCCGGATTCAGGCCAAGACGGCCTTCCCGCGCTGGCCGGTCGAGACCGCGGCACATGATCTGTACGACCTCGTGCTCGGCCTGCTGGCCGAGGTCGCGGGCGAGGCGGTCCCCTGGCTCGGACCCTGGCCGGCGCCGTACCGGTGGGCGCTCGTGCTGACGCATGACGTCGAGCTCCAGGAGGGCTGCGAGAACGTCGCGCTCCTGCGCGACATCGAGCTGGCGCACGGTCTGCGCTCGGCGTGGAACTTCGTTCCCCGCCGGTACGACACGCCCGACGAGACGGTGCGCGATCTGAACGAGCGCGGCTTCGAGGTCGGCGTCCACGGCCTCTACCACGACGGCCGCGACCTCGAGTCGCGCGAGCTGCTTCTCGAGCGGCTCCCTGCGATGCACGAGGCAGCCCGGCGCTGGGGCGCGACCGGGTTTCGCTCGCCCGCGACCCACCGCGGTTGGGATCTGATGCCGCTGCTCGGCTTCGAACACGACTCGTCGTACCTCGACACCGATCCGTTCGAGCCGCAGGGCGGCGGCTCGTGCACGTGGTGGCCATTTCCGATCGGCGAGCTCGTCGAGCTCCCGATCACGCTGCTGATGGATCACACGCTGTTCGTCATCCTCCGGCGCGACGAAAGCGTGTGGACCGAGAAGACGCGCTTCCTCCGCGATCGGGGCGGCATGGCGCTCCTGATCACGCACCCGGACTACATGCTCGAGCGCGAGCGGCTCGACGTCTACGACCGGTTCCTCGCGACCTTCGCGGGTGACGACACGATGTGGGGCGCGCTGCCGCGCGAGGTGGCGTCGTGGTGGCGGCGCCGAGCCGAGTCGACGATCGAGCGCGAGTCGGACGGCCGTTGGCGCGTCGAGGGCCCCGCCGCCGGCGAGGCGCGCGTCGAGCTGTTCCCGCCTAGCTGATCTCGTCGGCGCCCGCGTCGGGCGCCGTGCTGCCGGGGCTCGGGCGGGTGTCGCCGTCGATGTCGGTCGACGGGAAGTTGGCCGGGTCGCCTGCGCCCTTGGCGCAGGTGTCGCCGGCGAGCAGATGGAAGTTCGGGCCGGACGGCCAGGCGGCGCTGCGGGCGACGACCGACGGGTTGCACTGCTTGTTCGTCCCGGAGACGGGCGCCGTGGTCCCGGCCGAGAACACCGAGTACGTCTGAGTGAGGTTCGAACCGAACGTGGTGAGGTCCGCGAGGAAGACGTTGCCGACGCCAACGATCGAGCCACTTGTGCAGCCGGATCCGTTCGGCGACGGACCGTCGAATGTGTTGTATCGGACGCGGAGATTCGTACAGACGCCTTTGCCCAGCACGAGGGAATTACCCGGGTAGAGGATGTTGCCGAAGAAGTTGTTCTCGACCGTCCAGTCGCTCATCGTCGCGCCGGTGAACGGCTGCGCCTGGATGTTGCTCGTCGCGCAGTTCCACATCACGGTGTTCTTGATTACGATGTTGGTGCCGCCCTGGGTCTGCAGGCAGTCGACGTGCGCGCCCGCCGAGCCGTTCGTCGCGCCGGGGCAGGCTCCGGCCGTGTGGTGGTCGTCGTCGTCGTGAATCTTCACGCCGTCGAGAACGACGTTGTCCGGCGTCGTGATCGCCCCGCCGGCCCAGATCCGGAAGATGTCCTCTTGGTTGGCCGAGCTCACACCGGGCACCCTCGTCGGGTCGTCCGCGCACGGGTTGTAGTTGCCGAACTCGCCGCCCTTGATGATCACGTTCGACGAGCGGATGAACGCCGATTTGCCCGAGAAGTCCTGGACGTAGATGTCTGTCAGCACGGTCGGACACGCGACGTCGCAGACGTCCAGGCCTCGACGTGTGTTGTCCGGACCGCCGGACGGATCGCCCGTCCCGACCGACTTGATTCCGATCATGTGGAAGTGGCTCGCCGCGATGTTGATGTCGGAGGCCAGGAGCACGGTTTGTCCCGAGGCCGGCTGGAACGTCACTGCAGTCGAGAGCGGCGGGACGTGAGGATTGATGTTGATCTCCGGTGCCGGCAGCCCGACACCTGCCGAGTACGTGCCCCCGGCGACCTCGACGACGTCTCCGCCCTGCGCGATCTGGAATGCCTTGTCGAAGGTCGCACACGGCTTCGTCGAATCGAGGCGAGCGCACGTGAGGTCGCTTCCGCCGGTGGAGACGAACACCTGGGCGGTCGACGTGGGGCCCGATGTCCACGTAAAGGTCGCCGGGGTGTCGTCCGTGTTACCGGCCGGATCTGTTGCCTGCACCGAGAACGTATGCGACGCATTCGCGAGACCCGTGTACGACTTGGGCGAGCTGCAGTCCGCGAAGGCCGCGCTGTCCAGCTTGCATTGGAAGGTCGAGCTCCCCTCGCTGGAGGTGAAGCCGAACGACACGCTGCTCCCGGATGGGTTGCCCGGGGCGCTGGTGATCGTCGTGTTCGGAGGCGTGAGGTCGACCGTCCAGGTGAACGCCGCAGGGCTTCCGTCGGTGTTGCCGGCAGCGTCTATGGCGCGCACGTGGAAGGCGTAGGTGCCCTCCCCGAGAGGACCGGCGTAGCTCGTGGGGCTGGTACATGCGGCGAATGCCCCAACGCCGGCGGGGGTGTCGAGCGCGCACTGGAACGTCGCTCCCGCCTCCGAGCTGAACGAGAAGCTCGCGTTCGTGGTGCGCGTGCTCGCCGACGACGGCGCCGTCACGGTGAGGCTCGTGTCCGGCGGGGCTGTGTCGATCGTCCAGGTGTAGGTGACCGGCGCACCGGTGTTGCCGGCGGCGTCGACGGCCTCGACTGAGAAGGTGTGCTGACCGTCGGCGCGCTGGCCGATGTTGAACGGGGAGGAGCACCCACCGAACGCTTCGCTGTCGATCTTGCACTGGAAGGTCGAGTTCAGCTCGCTGGAGGTGAATGCGAAGTCCGGGCTCGAGACGTTCGAAAGGCTCGCGGGCTTGCCGCTGATCGTCGCGCTCGGCGCGACCGTGTCGATCGTCCAGGTGACCGTGGCCGCCGCTCCGGTGTTGCCGGCCCGATCGGTTGCCTTGACCGAGAACGTGTGCTGGCCGTCCGCCTTGCCCGGATAGGCGATCGGCGGCGAGCACGACGAGAACGCGGCGTTGTCGAGGGAGCACGTGAACGTCGCGCTCCCATCGGTCGAGCCGAACAGGAACGACGGGGTCGTATCGTTGGTCGGATTCGTGGGGGCGGAGGTGATCGACACCGTCGGCGCGACCGTGTCGATCGTCCAGGTGACCGTCGCCGGGGTGGGGTCGACGTTGCCGGCCGCGTCGTTCGCGCGCACCTGGAACGTGTGCGAGCCCTGGGCGAGGCCGGTGTAGCTCTTCG
>JABFWJ010000036.1 GCA_013362295.1 Thermoleophilia bacterium | reverse complement strand
GATGCCGTCGGGAACATCTCCGTGCACCTTGGGGCTCGCGGCTGCAATGAAGTTGTAGAAGTAGCCGTAGATCACCGGCGTGTCCTTCAGCAACTGCAATTCGATCTGCCGCGCGAACTTCTTCTGCGCCTTGAGGCTCGCAGCCGATTGGAAGTTGTTGATCATCGTGTCGAACTTCTTGCTGTTGTAGCGCGCCGCGTTCCAGACGCCCCCGCTGCGGAGCGCGGCGTTCAGGTAGGTCAACGGCACGGGCCGGTGGCCGTAGTCGACGATGCCGAAGTTCGTCGAGAGCCAGGGCGCGATCTTCCCCGCCGCACCGAAGCTGACCCCGTCGAAGTACTGAGCGCTCGTATAGACCTTGACCTGGCAGTTGATGCCGATCTTCTTGAGCGCCTGCGCGACCCGCTGCGCGTAGTCGGGCATCTCGAAGCTCCGGTAGCACGTGAGCGTGAGGTTGAGGTTCGTCGCCCCCGCGGCCTTCAGCAGCGCGCGCGCCTTCGCGAGGTTCTGCTTCCGCTGCGGCACGCTCTTGTCGGTGAACGCGTAGCCGGGCCACATCGGGCTGTCGTTGCCGACCTGGGCGTACTTGCCCCACAGCCCGCTCGCGATCTGCGGACGGTCGAGCGCCAGCGCGATCGCCTGCCGCACGCGCACGTCGTTGAACGGCTTCACGTGCACGTTCATGTTCAGGTAGCGGTGGTTCGCGGTCTGGAGCGGGATCACGTTCGCGTGGCCCTGCAGCTGCTGGGCGCCCTGGAAGCTGATCTGGTGCGCCAGATCGATCTGGCCGCTCTGCAGGGCGGTCACCCGCGCCTGGTCCTCGAGGATCGAGTACTCGACCGTGTCGATCGCCGGCTTGCCGCCCCAGTAGCTCGGGTTCGCGGCGAAGGTGAGACCGGCCGCGCCGCGGTTCTGCTTCAGGGTGAACGGGCCGGTCCCGTTCATCTTGTTCGTCCACTCGCCCGGCTTCGAGAGGTCGGACGGCAGCTCGTACGACTTCGGGAGGATGATCGCCTGGTAGGTCATCTGTCCCGTCAGGTACGGGAAGAAGCCGTTCGGCGAGTCGAGATCGAAGCGGACCGTGTGGTCGTCGACCTTGTGCACGCCGCCCTGCGAGAGCACGCCCTTGAACGACGAGAGCGCCTGCGAGTCCTTCGTCAGCAGCCGGTTGAACGTCGCCACGACGTCGTCGGCCGAGAGCGGCGTCCCGTCGTGGAACTTCACGCCCTTGCGGATGTTGAACGTCCACGCCTTGCTCCCCTTCGACGCCTTCCACGACGTCGCGAGCCGCGGCCGCAGCACCGAGTTCTTGTCCGCGAACACGAGCTGTTCGCCCGGGATGTGCGAGACGGCCAGCGCCCCGAGCGACTGGAGCAAGGGCGGTTCCAGCGAGCCGTCCGGGATCACCCCGCCGAACCGCAGGGTCGTGGCCGTCCGGCGCGCGATCGCGCTGGGCTTCGCGACGGCCGCCTGTGCCCCACCGGTCAGCAGTCCGAGGAACGGAAGCGACATGCCGAGCACCGAGCCACGCTGGAGCAGCTCGCGACGCGACATGGTTCCCGCCTTGTACTCGTCGATGAGCTCGTTCTCCAGGTCGCCGGCGGTGCGGCGGTACTTCTCGATCTCCTCTTTCGGGTAGCGCATTAGCTCCTCCGTGAGTAGGCAGCAGAGAGGGGGGCGGTTCGAATCCTCACACGCGTCGGAGGGCTGTGCAACCTGAAAGTCAGAAACGGACGTAGGCTGAAAGGGATGCGGATCGCGCTTGCCCAGCTCGACTGCCGTCTCGGCGACCTCGCCGCGAACACGGCCCGGGCCCGCGAGGTCGTCGCGCAGGCGCGGGCGGAGGCGGCACAGCTCGTCGTCTTCCCGGAGCTCCTACTCAGCGGGTATGCGCTTGCCGCCGGCGACGACACCGCGATCGGCGCCGACCGCGCGGCCGCGCTGGCCGACGGCGCGGCCGCGCTCGTCGGCTTCCACGAGCGAGACGGCGAGCACCGCTACAGCAGCGCCGTCTACGCCGAGGACGGAACGGCGCTCCACGTCCAGCGCAAGATCTACCTGCCCGGGTATGCGCCGTTCGACGAGGACGCTCGTTTCACGTCCGGGGACGGGCTGCGCGCGTTCGACACTGCGCTCGGCCGGGTCGCAATCCTGATCTGCAACGACGCGTGGCAGCCGTTCCTCGCCACGTTCGCAGCGCACGGCGGCGCCGAGCTCTTGCTCGTGCCGGCCGCGAGCTCGACGGCGGTCCCGGAGGCCGAGCCCTACTGGCGCGAGCTGACCCGGTTCTACGCCCGCATGCTCCAGTGCTACGTCGTGTTCGTGAACCGCGTCGGGCGGGAAGCGGGCTTCACCTTCTGGGGCGGCTCGCACGTGGTCGACCCGCTCGGCGACATCGTCGCGGAGGCGCCGAGGTTCGACGAGGCGCACGTCGTCGCCGACGTCGACCTCGCGCGGGTGGCCGAGCGCCGCCGCGAGCTGCCGCTCCTCGGGGAGCTGCGGCCCGGCCTCCTGCGCGCAGAGCTCGAGCGGCTCGCATGAATCCGCCGCGGCCCGTTCCGGCTGAAGCGTTCACGGAGGAGTCCACGTACGCCGCGACCCGCCTGCCGGTCAACGCGGCGTCGACCCTGATCCCGGACGCCTACGTCTCGGACGCGTTCTTCGAGCTCGAGCGCGAGCGGATCTTCGGGCGTTCCTGGGTCCCGGTCTGCGTCACCGACGAGGTGGCGGAGCCGGGCAGCTACGTCGTCGTCGACGTCGGGGGTCGATCCCTGATCGTCTGCAGGGACCGCGCGGGCGAGTTGCACGCCCACCACAATGTCTGCCGCCACCGGGGCACGCGCCTGTGCGCCGAGGGGCGCGGGCGAGTCGAGCGGTTCTTCCAGTGCCCATACCACGCCTGGGCCTACGCGCTCGACGGCTCGTGCCTCGGCACGCCGCTCTTCACGTCCGCGGCGGGCATCCCGGACGATCAGCGCGGCGCCTTCGACATGTCCGAGGTGGAGTCGTTCGACAAGGCCGACTTCAGCCTCTATCCGGCGCGCGCGGCGACCTGGGGCTGCCTCGTCTTCGTGTGCCTCGACGAGGCCGCGCCAAGCCTCGAGGAGGAGCTCGGCGACCTGCCTGCCCGGCTCAGCGGCTCCCGCCTGGGCGAACATCGCCTCGTGCGGCGCGTCGAATACGAGATCGCCGCGAACTGGAAGCTCGTGGCCGAGAACTTCATGGAGTACTACCACCTGCCCTGGGTCCACCCCGGCCTCGTCAAGGTGTCGCCGCTGAAGCACCATCACCGCTGGCAGGGGACCGGCATGTACGTCGGGTTCTGCACGTCGCCGATCGCGGCGAACACCGAGGACGGCGGCTGGCACGGATTGCCCGCGCTCTCGACGCTCGACGCCGACGACGCGACGAGCGCGCGCTTCGTCTGGCTCTTCCCGAACCTCGCGATCAACGTGCTGCCGAACCACACATTCCTGCTGCTTGCCCGGCCCGCGGCGCCCGGGTACACGCGCGAGGTCACATATCTGCTCGCACACCCGGAATCGATCGAGGGCGCCGGCGATTCGCTCGGCGCCGAGGTCGAAGCGCTGCTCTCGTTCTGGGACGAGGTCAACCGCGAGGACATCTCGATCGTGGAACGCGTGCAGGCCGGGGTCGGCGATCTCACGTACACCGGCGGGCGCATGTGCTACCGCTTCGAGGAGTCGGTGCACCGCTTCCAGAACATCGTGATCGACCGCATGGTCGGGATCCGCCGCGTGCCGCCGGGCGACGACGTGCGGCAGCGTCCGATGTTTGCCTAGAGGCTTGATGTGGATTGAGCATCCAGCCTCTACGCCGGCTCTCGGGTGAGCGCGGTGCCCGCGACCGGGCGCCCGGACTGCAGCACGAGCCAGATCCGCTGCGGATCGAGCAGCACGCGCGGATCCTCGACCGGGTCGCCGTCGACCGCGAGGAGGTCGGCCAGCTTTCCGGCCTCGATGCTGCCGACCTGCTCATCGAGCCCGCACGCGGCGGCGGCCACGGACGTCCCCGCGGCGATCGCCTCCAGTGAGGTCAGGCCCGCCTCCCACAGGCGCACGAGCTCGAGCGCGCTCCCGCCGTGCGGCAGCGAGTCGAACCCCATCGCCATGCGCACACCGGCGGCCCGTGCGGCCTCGACGGTGCGGTGGGCCTCCTCCCGCTGGCGCTTCGCCTGCTCGACGAGCCGCGGCAGCCAGAGACAGGCGTGGGTCTCGGAGAGGTCGAAGAAGCAGGAGAGCGTCGGCACGAGGACCCGCCGCGACTCCGCCAGGGCGGCGAGCAGCTCGGGGGCGCGATGGAGCTCGAGCCCGTGCTCGATCGTGTCGACGCCCTCCTCGATCGCGAGCCGCGTGCCGTCGAGCCCCTCGCAGTGCGCGGCGACGCGGAAGCCGAGCCGGTGCGCCTCCTCCACCACCGTCGCGAGCTCGGCCCGCGTGACCTGGGCGGGCTCCGGATCCTCGAGGGCGACCGAGCGCGCGCCCGTCGTCATGATCTTCACGAAGTCGGCGCCGCGGCGGATCTGCTCGCGCGTCGCCTTGCGCATCTCGTCGGGGCCGTCGGCCTCGCGGTACATCCCCGAGAAGTGCGCGCCACCGGGCGAGGTGGCCGACAGGATCCGCCCGCAGGCGAGGACGCGCGGACCGGCGAAAGCGCCGAGCTCGATCGCGCGCCGCGCGTGCAAGAGATCGTCGCCGAAGGCACCGACGTCGCGAAGCGAGGTGATCCCCATCGCGAGCATCGCCCGCAGCCCCGACGCGATGAAGTGGTGCTTGACCTCGGGCGCGACGGGCGCTTCTCCTTTCAGCGTCGCCGGTAAGTCGAACGACGTGACGTGGACGTGCGCGTCCACCAGGCCCGGCAGCAACGTCTTGCCGGCGAGGTCGACGACGACCGCACCGTCCGGCGCCTGGTCGGTCGCGGCGCCGACCCGGGCGATCTTCCCGCCGTCGACCAGCACGGAGGCCGCGTCGCGCGGTGGGGCTCCGGTCCCGTCGACGAGCCGTGCGTTGCGGAGGTAGAGCGTTTCGATCCGCCGACACTAACGAGACAGCCGAACCTGATTCGGTGCAGCCGAACCAGGTTCGAGATCTTCGGGCAGCGTGGGCGATACTCGTCGCGTGCCGACGTACGACTTCCACCAGCATCTCTGGCCGCCGGCGCTGATCGAGGCGCTCCGCGCTCGAAGCGAGCGTCCTCGTCTGCGCGGAAGCGTCCTGCAGCTGCCGAGTGGCGACTTCGAGCTCGACGTCACCTGCCACGAGCCCGCGGCGCGGCTCGCGTTCCTCGACCGGCACGAGCTCGATGTCGCCGTGATCTCGTGCCCACCGACGCTCGAGCTCGATGCGGAGCTCGTCGAGGCCTACCACGACGGCATCCTCGAGCTCGTGGCCGAGTCGGACGGACGCCTGCTGGCGCTCGCCTCCGGGGCGGTGCGCGCCGGTTTCTCCGGAGCGTGCGTCCCGGCGCCCGCCTTGGGCGACCTCGACGCGCTCGCTCCCGTCCTCACCGAGCTCGAACGCCGCGGGCAGCTGCTGTTCGTGCACCCCGCCCCCGAGGGGCGCACGCTCGACCAGCCGTCGTGGTGGCCGTTCGTCGTCGGCTACACCGCCCAGATGCAGGCCGCGTATGCGGCATGGCTGGCCGGCGGAGCAGAGCGGTGGCCGGAGCTGCGCGTGCTCTTCGCGATCCTCGCCGGCGGTGCGCCGATCCAGCTCGAGCGGCTCGCGTCGCGCGGACTCGACACGCGCGCCGTGCTGCACGAGCACGTGTACTTCGACACGGCGTCCTACGGCGAGCGCGCACTCGAGCTCGCGATGGCGACGTTCGGAGTCGGCCACCTCGTCTACGGCAGCGACTGGCCGATCATCGACGCGGAAGCGACCTTGCGAGCGGTGCGCGGTTTCGGTCAGGCTGTGACGGACGCCGTCTGCCGGGAGAACCCGGCGCGGCTCCTGCAATGACCGAGCTACGCGACTGGATCCACGAGGGTGTCCCCGCCGGGGAGAATCTCGGCCGGGCGCAGCTCACCGCGCTCGCGCTCGCGGTCGCGGGCGAACCGCGGTTCTGGGCCGACCGCGTCCGCCACGATCCGCAGATGCGGCACTTCGTGCAGCTCTACCGCGACGCCAACCTCGACGTCTGGCTGATCTGCTGGCTCGACGCCCAGGACACGGGCTACCACGATCACGACCTCTCGTCCGGGGCGGTCTGCGTCGTCGAAGGCAGTCTCTGCGAGGACTTCTTCTACCGCGATGCCGACGGCTGGATCGACGTGCGCACGCGCGAGCGGCGCGCCGGTTCCGTCTTCGACTTCGACGGATCGTCGATCCACGGCATGCGCCACGCCGGCGGCCCGCCGGCGACGTCGATCCACGTCTACTCGCCGGCCCTCTGGCGGATGGGCTACTACGAGCCCGGCGAGGGAGGTCTCCGCCGAATGTCGATCACGTACGCCGACGAGATGACCGCCGCCGGCACGGATCACGCCGACCCGGTCGGCGCGGGCTGCTGACGGTCGTCCTCACGGGCTCGACCCTCTCGCTGGACGACGTCCTGCTGGTCGCGCGCGGATCCGCGCCCGTCGAGTTCGACGCGGAGGCACTCGAGCGCATGCGCCGCGCGCGGGCGCTCGCCGACCGGGCGCTCGACGGCGGCAGGCCCGTCTACGGGATCACCACGGGAGTCGGGGTGCGCAAGCGCGCGAGCGTGGCGGCCGACGAGCAGATCCCGTTCAACGAGCGGCTGATCCTCAACCACCTCGTCGGTCAGGGGCCGATGGCGCC
>JABFWJ010000123.1 GCA_013362295.1 Thermoleophilia bacterium | reverse complement strand
GAGCGCGTGTAGCTGGTCGTTCGACCACCCCGGGCTCGGCGCGCCGCTCAAGTACCAGTTCGACCCGTTGTCGGCGAGGATCAGCCCGTAGGTCTTCATCGCCAGCGCGACGACGCGCGCCTGCGGCGGGAGGCTCGAGATGTCGACGTCCGCCTTCAGCCGCACGCGCAGGCCCATCGGCGGCAGCGACGGGTCGGTCGAGCTGCTCGCGTAATGCCGCGCGGGATAGATGTAGGCGCGACGCGTGTGCTGGGCCGTGAAGCGCAGCGCGTGCCTGATCACGCCGGTCGAGGCGTCGCCCTCCCAGCGCGCGAGGCCCGGCAGGATCGGGAGCCCCGCCGCGTCGGCGGACGTCCAGCCGGCCGGCCGAACGGCATTCGAGCGCAGGTTCCAGATCGCGCCCGACCAGCCCGACCAGCGCCTGGTCGCCCTCGACATGCCGGAGAGCTCGTAGAGGCGGCAGGAGTCACGGTCGACGATCACCACGTGGCGGTCGCCCTCGTTCGCATGCTGGGGATATCCCTCGACGGGAACGCCGGCTGGGATCGGGTACGGGCCCTTGTCGCTCTCGTCGGCGTACTGGAACGAGACGCGCGACTTCGGCAGCGATTTCCCGTGCACGGTGACGTAGGGGATGCCGATACGCGAGCCGTTGTAGAGGCCGCTGCCGAAGTCGGCGTGCACGCCCGAGTCGACGCCGATCGACGCGATCAGCTGCGCGGAGTCCGCCGCGACCGGCAGCCCGTCGACCTTCTGGTTCCACGGGCTCGACGGCGGAAAGACCGGACAGCCGGCGAGCTTCGGTGCCGACGCGCTCGCGCCGGCCAGGCCGAGAAGCAGAGCTGCGGCGGCGACCAGCTTCACGGTTGCAGCATGACGACGTCCCAGCCGCCCTCGCGTGCCCTGAACAGGTGACGTTCGTGCAAGCGGTCGTCGCGGTGCCGCCAGAACTCGTAGGTATCCGGGACGAGCCTGTAGCCGCCCCAACGAGCCGGCCGAGGCGGCTCGGCCGGCTGCGCGGCGACCGCCGCCTCCAGCTCCTCGCGCGACGCTATCGGCTGCGACTGCGCCGAGGCCGCGGCGCTGCGCCGCGATGCCTGCGGCCTCGTCGCCCAGTACGCGTCGGACTCACTCTCCGGAATGCGCTCCACCGGCCCTTCGACGCGGACCTGGATGCCGGGGCGGTGGAAGAGGAGCGCCGCGCGCGGGTTCGCCGCGAGCTCGCGGCCCTTGCGCGAGTCGTAGCCGCTGAAGAACGTGAAGCCACGTTCGTCCGCGCTCTTCAGCAGCACCATGCGCATCGACGGGCGGCCGTCCGGGGTCGCGGTTGCGAGCGCGACCTCCTGGCCTTCGACCCATTCGTGGAAGAGGGCGAGCGGATCGGTCACGCCGGCTCCGGCGGCAGCTCGTGGATCGACGGGATCGGCGACGGCAGGAGAAAGGCAAGCCCGAGCAGCGAGCCGACCGTCGCGATCCACAGTGTCGGCCGCACGCCGATCGTGGAGCCGAGGATCCCGCCGAGCGTCGTGCCGACGGGACGGACGCCGTTGTTCACGACCATGAATGCGCCCGACACGCGAGAGCGGAGCGGCGCGGGCACGGCGCCCGCGCTGATCGTGCCCGCCATGATGTCGAGCAGCATCAGGCCGACGCCGGAGCCGAACTCGGCGGCGAACAGCAGCAAGAGCACCAGCCAGTACGGCCCGCCGGCGGCCGGCACGAGGATCAGCGGCGCCGGGAAGAGGAAGCAGCCGAGCACGAAGGTGCGCCCGATCCCGATGCGGCGCGCGATCCGCCCGGCCACGAACGACCCGCCGACCGTGCCGACGGACCCCGCACCGAGGACGATGCCGAGCGTCGCGGGCCTGACAACGAGGCTGCGTGTCGCGTAGAGCAGGAAGAGCGCGAAGAAGATGAAGTTGAAGAGGTTCAACGTCGCGACGCCGAGCAGCTCTGCGCGGATCACCGCGTTCTCGCGTATCCAGTGCACACCGGACAGCAGCCCGCCCGACTCGTGCGGTACGCCCGGCGGCTCCTCGGCGTCGATGCGGCCGAGGAAGAACGCGGACCACGCGTACGAGAGGGCGTCCAGCGCCAGTGCATAGGGGCCGCGCAGCAGCTGCACGAGCGCGCCGCCGAGGCTGTTGCCTGCGAGGAACGAGAACGCGCGGCTGCCGTGGATCAGTGAGTTCGCCGACACGTAGTCCTCGCGCGGGACGACGACCTGAAAGAACGCGCCGTAAGCGACGTAGAAGAAGACGCTCAGCACGCCGGTGAGGAACGCCACGGCGTACAGCAGCGCCCACGTGAGGTCTCCGGTCGCGTACGCGACGGGAATCGCCGCAATCAGCAGGCCGCGGCCGACGTCGGTTGCGATCATCACTTCGCGGCGGCGGCCGCGCCGGTCGACCCAGACGCCCGCGTGCAGGGAGAAGATCAGGTTGGGCACGAGTGCAGCGGTCAGCAGCGCGCCCATCTGGCCCGGCGTCGCGTCCAGCGCGAGCACGGCGGTCAGCGGCAGCGCGATCAGCGTCACCTGATCGCCGAGCAGCGAGACGGATTGCCCGATGAAGTAGCGGCGGAAGTTCGCGTTCTCGCGGAGGATCGGCGGGAGCACAGCGGCGTATTGAAACCGAAAGGCTCGAAGCGCGACGGAATCTGATTCGGCGCAGCCGAACCAGATTCCTGCAGTTCGGTTTTCGGCCCGCGCGCGGCAGACAGTTCTTCGTCAGTCGACCGGAACCGCGGCTTCGTCGAGCAGTGCGCGCACCTTGCGCGTCAGGTCGTCCGAGCTGAACGGCTTCTGCAGGAACGCGATTCCCGGCTCCAGCACGCCGTGATGGCCGATCGCGGAGTCCGTGTAGCCGGACGTGTAGAGCACGAGCGTGCCGGGACTCATCGCCGTCACGGCCTGCGCGACCTCGGGGCCGCTCATGCCCGGCATGACGACGTCGGTGACGAGCAGGTCCAGCGAGCCCGAATGCCGGCGCATCAGCTCGAGCGCCGACGGTCCGTCCCCCGCCTGCAGGACGGTGTAGCCGGAGCTCTCGAGGATCTCGGCGACGAGCCGGCGCACGACGGTCTCGTCCTCGACGAGCAGGATCGTCTCGTCGCCGGCCTGCGGCGTCAGCGCCGCCGGCGCGGGCGCGGCCACCTCCGCCGGTTCGTCCGCGCGCGGCAGCCGCACCCTGAACGACGAGCCCATGCCCGGTGCGGAGTCGACCTCGATCGTGCCGCCGCTCTGCTCGACGATCCCGTAGACCGTCGCCAGGCCGAGGCCCGTGCCGCCTTCCTTCGTCGTGAAGAACGGATCGAACAGCTGCTGGCGCTCGACCTCGGTCATGCCGATCCCCGTGTCAGTCAGGCGCAGCTCGACGAAGTCGCCTTCGTCGGTGTCGACGTCGAGCGTCTCGATCGTCACCGAGCCGCCGTTCGGCATCGCGTCGCGTGCGTTCACGGCGAGGTTGACGATCACCTGCTCGACCTGGGTCGGGTCGGCCTTCACGCGTCCGACGTTCGGATCGAGCAGGGTGACGAGCTCGACGTCCTCGCCGATCAGGCGGCGCAGCATCATGTCCATGTCGGAGACGACCGCGTTCAGGTCGAGCACGCGCGGCTGCAGAACCTGGCGGCGGCTGAACGCGAGCAGCTGGCCGGTGAGCGACGCTGCGCGCGCAGCGGCCTTGCGGATCTCTTCCGCGTGGCGGCGCAAGCGATCGTCCTCGAGCCCGTCGATCAGGAACTCGCTGTAGCCCGAGATCGCGGTCAGCAGGTTGTTGAAGTCGTGGGCGATCCCGCCCGCGAGCCGTCCGACCGCTTCCATCTTCTGCGCCTGGCGGAGCTGGGTCTCGAGCTCCTTCGTCCGTGTCAGGTCGCGCACGACGGCGATGTGGCGGCCGGGGCGCACATCGGCGGTGGCGACGAACTCGATGTTGCGCTCGCCGCCGTCGGGCCGCTTCAGGCTCACCTCGGCTTCGTAGGTGCCTCCGCGCAGGAAGTCGTCCCACATCGCATCGACGTCCTCCTCCGGGATCAGATCGTCGATCCGCGCGCCGATCGCATCCTCGTAGGGGACACCGAGCAACTCGGCGGCGGCGTCGTTGAGGTCGACGAGCTGACGGTCGTCGTCGGCCACCATCATCGGAACCACGGAGCGCTCGAACGTGGCCGCGAAGAGCCGGCTCGCCTCGCGCTGCGCCGTGATGTCCTGGACGTGCGAGACGACGTGCGTCGGCGCTCCGTCGTAGCCGCGCACGAGGGAGACGGTGAGGTCGGCCCACAGGACCGAGCCGTCCTTCCGGATATACCGCTTCTCACGCTGATAAGAGTCCCGCCCCCCGCTGCGGAGCTCCTGGGCGTACGCCAGGTCCTGTGCAATGTCGTCCGGATGGGTGATGTCGCGCACGCCGAGCCTCGACAGCTCCGACGTCTCGTACCCGAGCATCTCCGCGAGCCGGTCGTTCACCTGCACGAACGTGCCGTCGAGCGCGGTCAGGGCCATCCCGAGGGAGGCAGCGTGGAACGCGCTCCGGAAACGGCCCTCGCTCTCCTGCAGCGCGCGGCGCGCGCGCACCATCCCGGTGACGTTCTCGAAGGTCATCGCGATGCGCTCACCGGGGAGCGGGAATGCCTTGATCCAAAAGATGCCGTGCTGGATGCGCGCGTCGCCGTACTCGACCTCGCCCGCGTCGACCTGTTCGCCTGTTTCGAGTACCTGCCGGAAGATCGACATCAGCTGACCGGTCGTGGCGGGAAGCACCTCCTCGAGTCTCGAGCCGACGATCTCCTCGGGCCGGACGCCGGTGGCGAGCTCGCTCGCCGCATTCACGTGGTCGAGCCGATAGGACCCGGCGCCGTCCGGCGACCAGACCCACAGAGCGGTCTGCATGTGCTCGACGACCTGGCCCTGCGTCCGCAGCTCCTCGACGAGCGTGCGCCGCGTCTCGAGCTCGTTGGCGTTGCGAATCACGGTGCTGACGAACTCCGCCATCACGCGGGTGGTCTCGACGGCGAGCTCGTCGAACGCCTCGACCTTCGTGCCCATGATCGACAGCACGCCCTGCACGCGGCCCTCGCGGTAGAGCGGCGCGCAGATCAACGACCGTGCGCGCAGCGTCCGGCACGCGTCCGTGTCGACCCGCGGGTCGTTCTCCGTGTCGGGGGAGTAGACGGTTTGCTCGTCGTTCGCCGCCACGCCCGCCAGGCTGCTCGCGAGACCCAGGCGCAGCCCCACGCACGACGCTGCGGTGCCCGAGGCGTGCGCGAACACCGAGTCCGTCCCATCGAACCACTGCACCGACGCGCCGTCGGCCCCGGCGAGCCGCTGCGCGCGCTCGACGATCTCCGCCGTCACCGCCACCGGGTCGAGCTCCAGCGCGGAGATGTCCTGCTGGGTCTGGACGATCGCGTGGAGGCGCCCGAGGCTCGTGCGCAGCCGCTCCTCGTTGCGCTTGCGCTGCGTGACGTCGCGGAGGGAGCTGTGCACGCGGCCGTCGTCGAGTACCCGGGAGGAGTATTCGACGTCGATGTGCGTGCCGTCCTTGCGCGTGAATCGTCGTTCGGAGCGCAGTTCGCGCTGGTCGCCCGGCCCCAGGTCTTCGCCTCCGTCGTCGACCAGCTCGCGGACGTGCATCTCGCGCAACTCCTCGACGCGGTACCAGAGGAGCGCCGCGGCGGCTTCGTTCGCGTCGAGTAGGTTGCCGTCGCGGTCACTGACGAGGGTGGCGTCGGCCGCCTGGTCGTGAAGGTCGCGGTAGCGCCGCTCGCTCTCCGCGAGGCGCTCGACGAGCTCTGCGTTGCGCAGCGCGATCGCCGCCGATTGCGCGAGCAGGCGGGTCGTCTCGATCTCGGTCTCGCCGAATGCGCTGGGATCGGGGCTGCGCACGCCCACGATGCCCCGGACCTCTCCGTCGTAGACGATCGGAGCGAGGATGATCGCGCCGGCGCCCGCCGTCAGCGACCGTCCCATGTCGGCTCCGTCGGAGCCGCGCAGAACGTGCAGCTTGCCCGTGCGGATGCACTCCATGCCGAGCGTCTCCTCGAGCGGGCAGGTGCGCCCCTGCAGCGGCTCGTCCTTGCCGAGCGAGACCTCGAAGTGCGCCATCCCGTCCTCGACGGTCGAGATCGAGGCGCCGTCCGCGAGCGGCAGCTCGAGCAGCCGCTCGACGATGCCGTGCATGACGCCGACGACCTCGCCGGAGAGCGACGCGATCTCGAGCTGGCGCTCGACGACGAGGCGGACCGACGGGCGGTTCACGCGATGAGACCGAGCCTGAGGGCCGTCGCCACGGCCTGCGTGCGTGTCGAAGCGCCGAGGCGGTCGGAAGCCTTCCGCAGATGCGTGCGCACCGTCTCGGAGCTGATGCCGAGACGCCTGCCGATCTCCTCGTGCTGCAGGCCCTCGGCCAGCAGCCCGAGCACGTCGAGCTCACGCTGCGTGAGCTTGCCGCCCGGTATGGGGTTCTTGGCCAGCGCCGGGTCGAGATAGGAGCTGCCGACCAGGGCAGCCTCGAGCGCGCGTACGAGATCCGCGAGCGGCGCCTCCTTCAGCACGAGCGCGATCGCGCCCGCGTTCAGGACCTCCCGTGCGAGGCGCTCGTCGCCGTCCGCGGTGTACACGACCACGCGCGTCTCGGGCGACGCCTCGCGCAACGCGCGCACGAGGTCGGCACCGGCGAGGCGCGGCATGCGGTAGTCGACGAGGGCGAGCTCGGGCCGCTCCTCCGTGACGATCGCCACGGCCCGGCGCCCGTCGGGCGCGGGCCCGAGGATCTCGAAGCCGTTCTCGGACAGGTAGGACGAGACGGCCGACGTC
>JABFWJ010000079.1 GCA_013362295.1 Thermoleophilia bacterium | reverse complement strand
GCGTCTTCTCGGTCGCGATCGCGACCGTCCTGTTCCCGTCGCTCGCACGCTTCGCCTCGCGGAACGACCTGGACGGCTTCCGGGCGACCACCGAGCTCGGGCTGCGTCAGATCTCGTTCCTCCTCGTTCCCGCCAGCGTCGTCACAGCAGTGCTCGCGGAGCCTGTCACGCGTCTGATCTATCAGCGCGGCGCCTTCACCCCGGACCAGACGCCGATCGTCGCGGCCTGCCTGGCGGCGCTGACGCTCGGGCTGACGTTCAACGGGACGATGCTGATGCTCAACCGCTCGTTCTTCAGCCTGCAGGAGAACTGGGTGCCGACCCTCGTCGCGCTCGCGAACCTCTTCGTCAACGCCGTGCTCGATGCGGCCTTCTCTCCGCTCGGAATCTGGGGCATTCCGCTCGCGACATCAATCGTCAACATCGCCGGCACGGCGGCGCTGCTCGTCCTGCTGCGCAGGCGGCTCGACCGGATCGGGTTCGCCGAGGTGGCGGCCTCGTTCGCGCGCGTGCTCGTCGCTTCCGCCGTCGCCGGCGCGGTCGCCTACGGCGTCTGGCGGCCCCTGGACGACGCAGCCGGGCGATCGCTCGGGGGTCAGCTCGCGTCGCTCGTCCCCGCGCTTGTCGCCGCGGTCGTCGCCTACCTCGCGGCGGCCCGCGCGCTCAGGGTGCGCGAGATGCAGGCGCTACTCTCCTTGCGCGGCCGCTTCCGTCGCGGCTGAGCGCCATGGACCAGCAGCACATCCGCAACTTTTCGATCATCGCGCACATCGACCACGGCAAGTCGACGCTCGCCGATCGCATCCTGCAGCTCACGGAGACGGTCTCCGCGCGTGAGATGCGCGACCAGCTGCTCGACTCGATGGACCTCGAGCGGGAGCGCGGGATCACGATCAAGGCGCAGGCCGTGCGCGTCCAGTGGAAGGGCCACGAGCTCAACCTGATCGACACGCCCGGCCACGTCGACTTCACCTACGAGGTCTCCCGGTCGCTGCAGGCGTGCGAGGGCGCGCTGCTCGTCGTCGACGCCGCGCAGGGAATCGAGGCGCAGACGCTCGCAAACGCCTACCTCGCGATCGAAAACAACCTCGAGATCGTCCCCGTCGTGAACAAGATCGACCTCCCGCAGGCCGATCCCGAGCGCGCCGCCGCCGAGGTCGCAGACCTGATCGGCGAGGACCCGGAGCGCGTGCTCCCGATCTCCGCCAAGACCGGGCAAGGAGTCGAGGCGGTGCTCGACGCGATCGTCGAGCGGATCCCTACACCGCACGGGGACCCGGGCACGCCGGCACGCGCACTGATCTTCGACTCGTCCTACGACCAGTACCGCGGCGTCGTGGCGTTCGTCCGCGTCGTCGACGGCGTCCTCCGGCCGCGCGAGTGGCTGCGGACGATGGCGCTGGGCACGCGTTTCGAAGCCCAGGAGATCGGATTCATGTCTCCGGGAAACCGCCCCGTGAAGGAGCTGACCGCCGGCGAGGTCGGCTACGTGATCACCGGGCTCAAGGACGTCTCCGAACTGCGCGTCGGCGACACGCTCACGACCGACAAGCACGGCGCCCTCGAGCCGCTCCCCGGCTACAAGGACGTCAAGCCGATGGTGTTCGCCGGGCTCTTCCCGACCGACTCCGACGACTACCCCGAGCTACGCGACGCGCTGGAGAAGCTGAAGCTCAACGACGCCGCGCTCTTCTACGAGCCGGAGACGTCGCAGGCGCTCGGCTTCGGCTTCCGCTGCGGCTTCCTCGGCCTGCTGCACATGGAGATCGTCCGTGAGCGGCTCGAGCGCGAGTTCGACCTCGACCTGCTCGTGACGGCGCCGAACGTCGCGTACCGCGTCAAGCCGGTGAACGGCGAGTGGGTCGAGGTGCACACGCCGGCCGATCTGCCCGACGCCTTCGACGAGGTCGAGGAGCCCTACATCAAGGCGTCGATCATCGTCCCGAAGGAATACGTCGGCACGGTGATGGAGCTGAACAACGACCGGCGCGGCAAGTTCGACCATCTGGAGTACCTCTCGCCCGAGCGCGTGCACCTCACCTACGAGCTGCCGCTCGCCGAGATCGTTCTCGACTACTACGACCAGCTGAAGTCCCGCACACGCGGCTACGCGAGCTTCGACTACGACGTTGCCGGCTTCCGTGCCGGCAACCTCGCGCGGGTCGACATCCTCGTCGGCAGCGAGCCCGTCGACGCGCTGTCCCTGATCGTGCACCGCGACTTCGCCTACGAGCGCGGCAAGGCGCTCGTCGAGAAGCTGCGCGAGGAGATCCCGAGGCAGATGTTCGACGTCGCCATCCAGGCCGCGATCGGCGCGCGCATCATCGCGCGTGAGACGGTCAAGGCTCGCCGCAAAGACGTGCTCGCTAAGTGCTACGGGGGCGACATCACCCGCAAGCGCAAACTGCTCGAGAAGCAGAAGGCCGGCAAGAAGCGCATGAAGTCGGTCGGAGGTGTCGAGGTGCCGCAGGAGGCGTTCCTCGCCGTCCTCAATCTCAACGAGTCGGCGAAGCGGTAGCGCGATGGCGCTCGAGATGCGGCCCGTCTGCGAGCGGTGCGGCGCCGCGCTGGCGGCCGACGGCGAGGCGCGCATCTGCTCGTACGAGTGCACGTTCTGCGTCTCGTGCGCGGACTCGATGGACGGCGTCTGCCCGAACTGCGCCGGCGAGCTCGTCGCACGGCCGCGTCGCATCGCCGGGTCGTCGTGAGCAGCGCGTCGCACCTCTACGTCCACCTGCCGTTCTGCTCCTCGCGCTGCGGCTACTGCGACTTCGTCACCGTCGTCGGCCGCGCGGGCGAGCACGGTCGCTACGTCGACGCGCTGCTGGCCGAGCTCGAGCTGGAGCGTGCGCTGCTCGCGCCGCGACCCGAGACCGTGTATCTCGGCGGCGGAACGCCGACGCTCACCGACGCCGGCGCATTCGAGCGGCTGCTCGCGGCGCTGCCGGAGGCCGCTGAGGTTACGGTCGAGGCGAATCCGGAGACCGTCACCGACGAGCTCGCCCGGCTTCTGTCACGGAACCGTGTCAATCGTGTGTCAATTGGCGCGCAAACGTTCAACAGCGCCCTTCTGGAGGTGTTGGAACGCCGCGCGCGGCCCGACGACGTCCGTCGCGCCGTGCACCGTGTTCGTGATGCCGGAATCGACAACATCTCGCTCGATCTCATCTACGGGATCCCGGGCCAGGGCCCCTCCGACCTCGCACGCGACCTCGCCGAAGCGCTGGCGCTCGAACCGGAGCACATCTCCGCGTACGAGCTGGAAGCCAAGCCGGGCACCCGCTTCACGCACGCCCACGGAGCAGAGCTCGAGCGCCAGGCAGCCGCGATGGAGTCGTACTTCGAGCACGTCGTCGAGACGCTGACCGCCGCCGGCTACCGCTGGTACGAGACGGCGAACTTCTGCCGCCGCGGTATCCGCGACCTGCGCGCGCGGCACAACCTCGGCTACTGGCTGGGACACGACTACCTCGGGATCGGCGTGGGCGCGGTCAGCACAATCGAGAATCGCCGCTGGCGCAACGCTCCGTCGCTCGCCCGCTACGTCGCCGCACTCAGCGGCGGCGCGCGGCCGCCGCGGGAGCACGAGGAACTGGCGCCGCCGGTGCGGGACGCCGAACGTCTGATGCTCGGCCTGCGCCTCGATGAGCCGCTGTCCGTCGCCGGGCTCGAGGGGACACTCGACCAGTCCGAGCTGGAGCGGCTCACCCGCGGGGGCCTGGTCACCCGGGAGGAAGGCTCGCTCCTGCTCACGAGGCGCGGCCGCTTCCTCGGGGGCGGTGTGACGGCGCGCCTGCTCGCGTAGCCAACCCGGCGGTGCCGCCTACCATGGGGGCATGAGGATTCGGCTCTCGAACCGCCAGCGAGACGTGCTCTGCCACGTGGTCGAGGAGTACGTGTCGACCAGGCAGCCGGTTGGGTCGAAGACGCTCGTCGAGCGGACCGACCTCGGCATCTCGCCGTCGACGGTCCGGTACGAGCTCGCCGAGCTGGAGGGGCTCGGCCTGCTCACGCACCCGCACACCTCGGCGGGCCGTCTCCCGACGGAGGCGGGCTACCGGCTCTATGTCGACGAGCTGCTGGCGCGGCCCGAACCCAAGCCGGCGGGGCTGGGGCTCGAGCTTCCGCTCGCCCATGCGGAGATCGAGGACGCGCTCCGGGCGACGACCGAGATGCTCTCGCAGGTCTCGCGGCTGCTCGCGCTCGTCTCCGCGCCGCCGCTGCGGGCGGCGACACTCAAGCACGTCGAGGTGCTGCTCCTGCAGCGCGAGGTCGTGATGGTCGTCGTGATCACCTCCACGGGCGGGGTCACTGACCTCCGCTACTCGTTCTCCGAACCGGTCGACCCGGGCCTCGTGACGTGGGCGGCCGAGTACCTGAACGAGCGGCTCGCGGGCGAGCGGCTGGGGTCGCGCGCGGTCAAGCTCGCCTTCGACGAGCCCGGCCTCAGCGCGCGCGAGCGCGGGTTCCTGCTCGTGATCCGAGGTGCGTTCGAACAGGCGGCCGACGACGACCGGCAGCTGTTCGTCGGGGGCGCCGCGGGCTTGCTCGACGAGATGCGCGCCGAGGAGATCGGTGCGTTCCGCAGCCTGATGGAGGCACTCGAAAAGCGCGCCGCTCTTCTCGACGTGCTCGCACAGCGCACCGATCCGCGCCGTCCGTTCGCGCGGGTGGGCGAGGAGCTCGAGCAGCCGGGGCTGCGCGACCTCGCTCTCGTCGGCGCGACCTACGGGCTCACCCACCAGGCGCTCGGAACCGTCAGCCTGCTCGGCCCGCTGCGCATGGACTACGAGCGGGCCCTCCGCTCGGTGCGCTCCGCCGCCCACGAGCTCTCACGGTTCGTCGAGGACGTGTACTCCGAGGACTGATGGCCGCCACCGACCGCGACTACTACGAGCTGCTCGGCGTCCCGCGCGACGCCGACGAGACGACGATCAAGAAGTCGTTCCGGCGTCTGGCGCGCGAGCTGCACCCGGACGTCTCCGACCACCCCGAGGCCGAGGCGCGCTTCCGCGAGCTCACGGAGGCCTACGAGGTGCTGTCGAGCTCGGAGCGGCGTGCCCTCTACGACCGCTACGGCCACGCCGGCCTGCGCTCCGGCGGCTTTTCGCCGACGCACTTCGACATGGGCAATCTCGGTGACCTGTTCGCCTCGCTGTTCGGCGACGGCATCTTCGGCGCGAGCGCGGGCGGCCCCGCCCGCCAGCGCGGCGCCGATCTCGGCGCCGAGATCGAGATCGAGCTCGCGGAGGCGGCGCGCGGAGTCACGGTCACCGTTCCGTTCGAGGTCGCCGCGACGTGCAAAACGTGCGGCGGCGACGGCGTGCAGCCGGGCACCGAGCCCGTCACCTGCCGCCGCTGTGAGGGCAGCGGACGCCTGCACCAGGTCTCGCGCAGCGTCTTCGGCGAGTTCGTCCGCGCGCAGACCTGCCCGGACTGCCGTGGGCGGGGCGTCATCATCGAGCATCCGTGCCGCGACTGCGAGGGCGCCGGACGAACGATCGAAGCCCGCGAGCTGAACGTCGACGTGCCCGCCGGCATCCACGACGGACAGCGGATCAGGGTCACCGGCGAGGGGCACGCCGGCACCCTCGGCGGCCGCGCCGGGGACGTCTACGTGCTCGTGCACGTCAAGCCCGACTCGCGCTTCGTACGCGAGGGCAACGACATCTACTCGCAGGTCGACCTGACGATCGTTCAGGCCGCGCTCGGTGCCTCGGTCGACGTCGAGACGCTGGACGGTGCCGTCGCGCTCGACCTGCCGGCAGGAGTCCAGCCGGGCGAGGTGCGAGTGCTCCGCGGCAAGGGGATGCCGGTCCTGCAGGGCTTCGGCCGCGGCGACCACCGCGTGCTCATAAACGTCACCGTGCCGCGGCAGCTCAGCGAGGAGCAGCGGCGGCTGCTCCAGGAGTTCGAGGAGGCGAGCGACGAGAGCACGTATCGCACGGACGAGAGCTTCTTCGAGAAGCTGAAGAGCGCGTTCCGCTGAGCCTGCGCCGCGTCGCCGTCGAGGTCGGGCACGAACGCCTCGAGGAGGCGCGCGCGACGATGCTCGAGCTCTTCCCGGAAGGCTTCGAGGAGGTCGACCGCCCCGAAGGCGTCGAGCTCGCCGCCTACACGGACGCCGCGGGGGAAGAACGGCTGTGGGCGTTCTTCGGCGGCGCGCGCGGAGCGGACGTCGCGGGCGGGTGGGAGGACAAGTGGCGCGCCTTCCACCGTCCGGTCCGCGTGGGCCGGCTCTGGGTCGGGCCCCCGTGGGAGACGCCCCCCGCCGACGCGCTCGCCGTCGTCGTCGACCCCGGCCGGGCGTTCGGTACCGGGTCGCACGCGACGACACAGCTCTGCCTGCAGACGCTGCAAGAGCTCGAGCCCGCGTCGCTGCTCGACGTCGGCTGCGGATCCGGCGTCCTGTCGATCGCCGCCGCCCTGCTCGGCTTCTCGCCGGTGCTCGCGGTCGATGTCGAGGAGCCGTCGATCGCCGCCACGATCGACAATGCGCGCGCCAACGGCGTCCACGTCGACGCGCGGCTCGTCGGCGGCGACGAGGTCCTCCCGAGCGCGTCGGTGGCGGTCGCGAACATCTCGCTCGAGTCGGTCGAGGCGCTGCCGCGGCGCATCGACGCGCAGACGCTCGTCACGTCCGGCTATTTCGCGTCCGCGCAGCCCGCCCTCGCCGGCTTCGAGCACGTCCGGCGCGCGACGCTCGACGGCTGGGCCTCCGACGTCTTTCGCAGCGCAAAACCCTAGGATTCGCCGATGGCCACCTTCCGCGTCGATTTCCTCGGCTGCAAGGTCTCGCACGCCGACGTGCACGAGGTGCGCGAGGCGCTGCTAC
>JABFWJ010000438.1 GCA_013362295.1 Thermoleophilia bacterium | reverse complement strand
GGGCTTCACGCGTTTCGGCGGCGGCTACCTCGCGAACAACGAGCTCCCGGTCGCGCTGCTCGTGATGCTCGCCTTCGCCCTCGCGCTCGGCTTGCTCCTGCACGGGACGCGGTTCGGCCGCTACCTGTTCGCAATCGGCTCCAACCGCGAGGCGGCCCGGCTCTCGGGCATCCCGGTGACCCGCATCCGCGTCACGGTCTTCGTCATCTCGGGGCTGATGGCCGGCATCGCCGGGCTGGTGTACGTCGGCTACTTCGGCTCCGCGCGCGCGGACGCCGCGCAGCTTTCCCTCCTCGACATCGTCACCGCCGTCGTTCTCGGCGGCGTCGGCATCTTCGGCGGCACGGGCTCGATGCCCGGTGTCCTACTCGCGCTCATCCTCGTCGCCGAGGTGCGGAACGGCATGCAGCTTGCGAACCTGTCCGGCCAGCTGCAGAACATCGTCATCGGCGTGCTCCTCCTCGCGGCGATCGTCGCGGGGAACCTGATCGCCGCCGCTCGGACAGGCAGCCGGCCGGCGAAGCTTCGCCGCCTCCGGAAGGAGGTGACGTCGAAGGCTCGAGCGGAAGCGAAGGTGCTCGTCGACTCCAACCCCTAGTCAGAAAGGCAAGAAAGACATGCGCAAGCGCACATTCGTGGTGCTGATCGGCTTGGCCGTCGTTGCTGCAGCTGCCGTCATGGCGACGCTTGGGACGGCGGGAACGACGAAGGCCCACGCGGGCTACAAGATCTACATCCTGCCGAAGGCGACCGGAATCCCCGTGTTCACGCAGAACGGACTCGGCGCCAAACAAGCCGGGAAGGAGCTCGGCGACACGGTGACGTACAACGGCCCGACGACCGTCAGCGGCGCCGCACAGGTTCCGTTCATCGACACCGCCGCGCGGCAGGGGTACAACGCTCTGGTCATCTCGACGCCGGATGCCAACGCGGTCGCGCCCGCGCTCAAGCGCGCAGCCGCGAAGGGCGTGAAGATCATCGCCTACGACGGAGACACCGCGCGTGACGCGCGCACGATCTTCGTCGCGCCCTCGACGAACTCGCTGATCGGAGCGTTCGAGGTCAAGTGGATGGGAGCCCAGACGCACTACAAGGGCCAGATCGCCATCCTCTCCGCCAACGCCACGTCCGCGAACCAGAACACGTGGATCAAGTTCATGAAGCAGGAGCTGAAGAAGCCCATCTACAAGAACATGAAGCTGGTGAAGATCGCCTACGGCAACGACGACCCGACGGTGTCGGCGCAGCAGGCGCAGGCGCTCCTCCAGGCCTATCCGAACCTCGCCGGCATCATCTCGCCGACGACGGTCGGGATCCAGGCCGCCGCGCAGGAGCTCCAGCAGGAGGGCAAGTGCGGCAAGGTGCAGCTCACCGGGCTCGGCCTGCCGAATGACATGCGCAAGTACGTGAAGGCAGGTTGCACGACGAAGTTCGGGCTGTGGAACGAGAGCGATCTCGGCTACCTCTCCGCCTACGTCGCACACAACGTCGTCTCCGGCAAGCTGACCGGCGAGCTCGGCCAGACGTTCAAGGCCGGCAAGCTCGGCACGTTCAAGGTGCAGGTCAGCGACGGCAACAAGCCGGTCGTCGTGCTCGGCCCGCCGCTCGTGTTCACTCCGAAGAACATCGACAAGTTCCACTTCTAGAACGGTGTGGAGGGTGGAGGCATCCGTCTCCACCCTCCGCCACATCCTCAGACATGTCTGAATCGACCATCGACCGCATGCTGCTCGGGACGGCCGACCTGCGTGACGACGACGAGACGCCGCGCCTCCTCGACCGCTTCCACGACCGAGGCGGGCGCGCGCTCGATCTCGCCAACGTCTACGCGGGCGGTGAATCCCAACGGGCGATCGGGGCGTGGCTCCGCTCGACCGGCGCGAGGATGATGCTCTACGCGAAGGGCTGCCATCCGCCGTACTGCAGCCCGGCCCTCGTCGGCGACGAGGTCGACAGGGCCCGCGCCGATGTCGGAGTCGACGCACTCGACGTGTTCATGCTGCACCGCGACGACCCCGCCGTCCCGGTTGGTGAGTTCGCTGAGGCGTTGGTGGAACAAGTCCGGCGCGGGGCGATCAAGGGTTTCGGTGTCTCGAACTGGCCCCTCCTCCGAACCGTCGCACTGAGCTCGGCGCTCGGGAGCGACGCGTCCCACTTCGTCGCGTTCAGCAATCACTTCTCGCTCGCCGAGATGGTGCGGCCGACGTGGCCCGGGTCCCTCGGGATGTCGACCGGCGACCTGGCCGTGCTCGAGGCGCTCGGACTCGTGCCGATCGCCTGGGCGAGCCTCGCCGCGGGGTACTTCGCACGGCGCGACAGCCCGAGCTGGGACAGCGAGGACAACGAGCAGCGGCGCCGGCGCGCGGAGCAGCTTGCCGAGGAGCGCGGGACGACGGCGACCGCGGTCGCCGTCGCCTATGTCCTGCGGCAACCCGTGCGCGTGCTCGCGGCGGTGGGGACGCGTTCCGAGGAGCATCTGGCCGAGCACCTGAACGCCGCGACGCTCGAGCAGACGTCGGGCGACCTCCGGTGGCTCGAAGCGGGATGATCAGCTCTCGAATGGGCAAGATCGTCATCACCGGTGGGGCGGGAAAGGCGGGGCGTGCCGTCGTGCGCGACCTCGTCGAGCACGGCCGCGAGGTGCTGAGCGTCGATCTCGTCCGCCACGCGGACCTGCCGTGCGAGCAGCTCGTCGCCGACCTGACCGACTACGGACAGGCAGTCGACGCGCTCAAGGGCGCCGAGTCGGTCGTGCACCTGGCCGCGATCCCGGCGCCCGGGCTGCAGCCGGACGAGCACACGTTCCGCGTCAACGTGACCAGCACCTACAACGTCTTCGCCGCCGCGCCGCTCCTCGGCCTGCGCCGCGTCGTCTGGGCCTCGAGCGAGACGATCCTCGGCCTGCCCTTCGAGCGCGAGCGGCCGCGTTACGCGCCGATCGACGAGGAGCATCCGCCGCTGCCGGAGTTCAGCTACGCACTGTCGAAGCTCGTCGGCGAGGCGATGGCGCAGCAGTTCAGCCGCTGGAGCGGGATCCCGTACATCGGGCTGCGGTTCTCGAACGTGATGGAGCCGGACGACTACGAACGCTTCCCCGGCTACTGGGACGACGCACAGCTGCGTCGCTGGAACCTCTGGGGCTACGTCGACGCGCGCGACGCGGCGCAGGCCTGCCGCCTCGCGCTCGAGGCCGAGATCGAGGGCGCGGAGGTGTTCATCATCGCGGCGGCCGATACGGTGATGAGCCGCATGAACGCGGAGCTGATGGCCGAGGTGTATCCGGACGTCGAGCTGCGCGGCGAGATCGGCGAGCACGACACGCTGCTCTCGATCGAGAAGGCGCGCCGGTTGCTCGGGTACGAGCCGCGCTATACGTGGCGCGATCGCTGAGGCGGCTGAAACCGAACTGCTCGATGGTTCGGCCTCGCCGAATCAGGTTCGGTCGGCGTGGCACGAACCTGATTGCGCGCAGCGCAACCAGATTCGAGCAGTCAAAGCTCGCGTAGCGCGAACGAGAACTCGTAGCGGCCCTCGAGCAGGCGGTACTGCCTGCCCGTGTCGGGCCCGCAGCTCGCGGTGCCGAGGCCGCGCTGCGCCAGGTCGAGGCTGAGGAAGACCTCCGGCCGCGGCGCGAGCTCGAACGTGTGCCGCGCGGCCGTGAGGTCGGCCGCCGTGAAGTGGCTCGCGCCGAAGCCGATCGCCGGCAGGCCGCGCACCTCGAGCCCGCGTCCGCGGGAATCAGTGAGCCGCAGCCAACGCGTGCCGGGGTGGTGGCCGTGCTCCTGCGGGTTGATGTACGGGACGTACTGCTCCCCCACGGTGCTCTCGAAGCGCCCGACGACGGTCGACGCGAGCCGGTCTGCGTACGCCTCCCACGGCCCGGGCCCGTACCACTCGAGGTGCTCCAGACCGGGACGCAGGGTGAGGAGGACGCCGACCCGAGGCACGTCGCGGACGCCTCGCGCGAGCTCGACGACGTTCTCGACGAGAATCTCCCCGGAGGAGAGCCGGCGATACCGATGCGTGTGCGTCGCGACTCCGCGCGCACGGTGCACGAGCTCACCCCGGCTCGACGACACGAGCTCCAGCTCGAGCCGGTCGAGCCCGAGCTCGCGCCAGTGCTCGAGCGGCCCGGCAGCGCGGGTCTCGACGAGCGGCAGGCCGTCGTTGTCGGTCGGCGCGCGCCAGAGCTGCAGGCGGGGGCCGTCGAGCACCAGCCCGGGCAGGACACCGTCTCCGAGGTCGAGCCGCTGCGCAGAGCCGCCGACCCGGCGCCCGCGGCTCGGAAGCGGCAGCTGCTGCACCGCGACCTCGTGCCCGGCGTCCGCCCATTCCGTCGCGGCTCGCAGGAAGAAGCGAAACGTCACGAAGCGCTCGCCGTCGCCGGCCGGCAGGTCGAGCGTCACGACGAGCGATCCGCCCGGCGCGACGCGCATCGGAGGCAGGCGGCCCGCGGCCACGCGCCGGCCGTCCGCCTCGAGTGTCCACTCGCCGCGGTAGCGGTCGAGCGCCGCGAAGTGCTGGCGGTTGTGGATGCGGAACTGCCCGCCCGCGCGCGCCTCGACCTCGACCGGCTGGGCGAGGAACTTGAGCTCGTGCAGCGCGGGGTGCGGCGTGCGGTCCGGCCAGACCATGCCGTCCGCGCAGAAGTTGCCGTCGTGCGGCCGCTCGCCGAAGTCGCCGCCGTAGACCCAGTACTCGACGCCGTCCGCTTCGGCGCGGATCCCGTGGTCGACCCACTCCCAGACGTAGCCGCCCTGCAGTGCGTCGTGGCGGCGGAACGCCGACCAGTAGTCGGACAGGCCGCCGTTCGAGTTCCCCATCGCGTGCGAGTACTCGCAGAGGATCAACGGCCGCGGATCGTCCGTCTTCGTCTCCGCCCAGTGTTCGATCGACTCGACGTCGGCGTACATGGGGCACACGACGTCGGTCGCCGTGCGCCCACCTGTCCAGTCGAGCGCAATCGCCCCTTCGTAATGGAGGGGCCGTGTCGGGTCGCGCGCACGCACCCAGCCGGCCGCAGCGTCGTGGTTGGGCCCGTAGCCGCTCTCGTTGCCGAGCGACCAGAAGATCACGCTCGGGTGGTTCTTGTCGCGCTCGACCATGTTGGCGACGCGCTCGACCCACTGCGCGCGGTACGCCGGGTCGTGGCAGAGATCGTCGTAGTACGCATGCGATTCGATGTTCGCCTCGTCGACGACATACAGGCCGTAGCGGTCGCAGAGCTCGAGCCAGTACGGGTCGTCGGGGTACTGCGACGTGCGCCCAGCGTTCACGTTGAACCGCTTCATCGTCCGCGCGTCGGTCTCCATCGATGCGCGCGTGACGGCGCGGCCCCGCAGGTCGTCGTGCTCGTGGCGGTTTACGCCGGCGATCAGCACCGGCTTGCCGTTCACGAGCAGTTGCCGTTCGCGGATCTCGACGCTGCGGAAGCCCACCTCGCACGACACCGTCTCGCCGTCGGCCTCGACCTCGAGCGTGTAGAGCGACGGCGTCTCCGCCGACCACAGCTGCGGATTGCGCACGCGCCCTCCACCGCCCACTGGCGTCCGCGCGACGACGCGTCCCGCCGCGTCGCGCAGGCGGGCTTCGCCTTCGACGTTCGCGTCGACCTCGAACTCACCGTTCGCGGCGCCGCGCCAGTCGACGTCACTCACCGACGGCGACACGAGTCGGATCGACCGCGGCAGTCCTGCGTGCCACCACTGGTCCTGGTCCTCGACGAAGCTCGCGTCCGACCAGCGGACGACGACGGCGGCCACCTCGTTCGTCGCGCGGTGGTCGACGAGGTCGCTGATGTCGAAGGCGGCCGGCGTGCGTGCGTCCTTCGCGAGCCCGACCGGCTCGCCGTTGACGAGGACGCAGAGCATGCCCTCCGAGCCGCCGAACTCGAGCACCACCGGGCGCGAACGCCAACCGCGCGGCACGGTGAACGTCCTCCAGTAGATGCCGGTCTCGTTCTCCTCGGGAACGTCGGGCGGCGGGTCGTCGAACGGCATGACGACGTTCGTGTACCGCGGCGTGCTGAAGCCCTGCATCGTCCAGAGGCCGGGCACCTCGACCTCGGACCAGCCCGTGGTGCGCGCGAGCGCGCGGGCGGCGTCCTCGGGACGCGGCGTGAGCCGGAACAACCACTGCCCGTCGAGGCCGCGGACGCGCGTCGGGTCGCGGCGCAGCGTCGCGGTCGGCGGCAGGCGGTTCAGGCTCGCCAGCTCGGGCGAGCGCCACGACGCACGTCCGCCGACGTACAGCAGCGAATCGACGTTCAGTTCGCCTCGCGCAGCGCCTGCGCTGCTGCCTCCGGGTCGACCGGGTTGAAGAAGACGCCGGAGCCGAGCTCGCCTGCTGCGACGTACCGCGAGACTCCCGCCGCGCGCCACGGCGTGACGATCTCGACGTGCAGGCGCGCGCCCGGCCACTCGCGGCCGTCGAACGGGCGCTGATGGATCCAGAGCATGTACGGCGTCTCGGCGTCGAAGAGGCGGTCGAGCCGACCGAGCACGTCGACGAGCAACTCTGCCAGGCCGTCGCGCCCCGCCGCGTCGAGCGACGGCAGGTCGGGCACGTGCTCGTCCGGGACGAGGCGCAGCGCATAGGGGAACGACGTCGCCTCGGGGACCCACGCGCGCCAGCCGGGTGCCTCGGCAACCAGCCTCGTCCCGGCGTCGCCGAGCTGATCGCCGCGCAGCAGCTCGCGTCGCGGCAGCTCGGGGACGAATCCGAACGCATAGATCTGACCGTGCGGGTGCGCGATCGTCGCGCCGACCTCCGAGCCGCGGTTCTCGAACACGAGCACGTACTCGACGTCGGACCGGGACCCGAGCTCGGCCGATCGCGTCGCCCACAGGTCGACGACGCGGCGGGCGCCTGCCGTCCCGAGCGACCAGAACGTGGCGTCGTGCTCCTGTGTGTACAGGATCACCTCGCACCGATCGTCCGGCATGGCG
>JABFWJ010000277.1 GCA_013362295.1 Thermoleophilia bacterium | reverse complement strand
TGATCCCGCAGAAGACGCACGCCAATCCCGGCGCGAGGACGTCCGGGATCGCGCTAGGAGTGTCTGCGGCCACGCGGCCTACAGCGTGGCACGCGCTGCGTCCACGTGGCCGTGCAGACCCACGAGCTCGGGAGCGGCGGCGCCGGACGCTTGCCGGCGATCCCGGGACTGCGACGGCGGCGAGCACTCCAGGTCCGGCACGCGCGCGTCACGCAGCCTCCGCCTCGGGGCCGCGCGCATCGAGGCGCTCCTCGAACAGCCTGCGCAGCCGCTCTCCCGGCTCCGTCGGCCGCTCGTGCTGCTGCGAGGGCCGCAGCACCGTCACGCCTTCGCCGCCGCGAGCGCCGTAGCAACGCGCGTAGCACTCGGCTTCCGTGAGCCGCCTGAGTCTCATGGTCGGCACCCTAGGACCGGGACCGGACGGATAGCCTCAGGTCGTGGTCACGCGCGCGAAGGTGTTCGAATATGCGGTCGACGTCGACGGGGCCGGGCGGATGACGATTCCGGGCGGCGGCCAGCTCGTCCCGCCCGAGGGCTGGTCGGCGGACCATCTGCTGCTCGCCGCGCTCGTGCGCTGCTCGATCGACAGCTTCACGTACCACGCCCGGCGTGCAGGCCACGACGTCCTGGCCTCGGGCGAGGCGCAGGGGACGATCACGAAGAGCGACGAGGATGGCCGTTATCGGTTCCTCGAGATCGACGTCCGGGTCGACGCGCAGCTGACGCCCAGAAGCAGCGCGGCCGCCGACCTGATCGCCAAGGCCGAGCGGGACTGCTTCGTCGGCGCGTCGCTCACCATCAGGCCGGAGTACGAGTGGCACGTGTCCTGACGACGGTCGAGGCCGTTCGCGCGCGGTTCTCCGCGCTGCGGCAGCCGCTCGCATTCTTCGACGCGCCGGGCGGGACACAGGTCCCGGACTCGGTGGTCGAGGCGATTGCGGACTACCTGCGCGACGCGAACGCGAACACGGGCGGCGCGTTCCCGACATCGCGCGCAACGGACGCGCTGATCACCAAGGCACGCGCGACCGCGGCGGACTTCCTCAACGCGACGATCGACGAGGTCGCATTCGGAGCCAACATGACGACACTGAACTTCGCGCTCACGCGCGCCGCGGCTCGCGAGTGGCGTGAGGGCGACGAGATCGTGTGCACGACGCTCGACCACGACGGGAACATCTCGCCCTGGCTCGAGCTCGCGCACGACCGCAGCTTCGTCGTCAAGTTCGCCGGCGTCGACGACGAGTGCCGGCTCGACCTCGACCATCTGCGCTCGCTGCTCACCGACCGCACGCGCGTCGTCGCGTTCCCGTGGGCCTCGAACGCCGTCGGCACCGTCACGCCGGTCGCCGACGTCGCGGCGCTCGCGCACGACGCGGGCGCGCTGGCGTGGGTCGACGCCGTGCACTACGGCCCGCACGGCCGGATCGACGTGCAGGCGGTCGACGCCGACGTGCTCCTCTGCTCGCCGTACAAGTTCTACGGGCCGCACCTCGGCGTCGCCTTCGGCAAGGCCGAGCTGCTCGAGTCGTGGCGGCCGTACAAGGTGCGGCCTGCCTCCGACTTCCCGGTCGCGAGCCGTTACGAGACCGGGACGCTGGCGCACGAGCTGCTCGCCGGCTTCGTCGCGGCCGTCGAGTACCTCGACGACGTGGGCTGGGACTTCGTCGTCGAGCACGAACGCGAGCTCGGGCAGCGACTCCTGGACGGCCTTCCCGACGCCTGGCAGCTCCACGGCCTCCGCACGATGGAGGGGCGCGTGCCGACGTTCGCGATCACGAACGAGTCGATGTCGCCCCAGGAGGCGACAGCACGGCTCGGCGAACGCGGGTTCGCAGTGTGGGACGGCAACTACTACGCGGTCGAGATCATGAAGCGGCTCGGCCTCGATGACGGCGCGGTGCGCGTCGGCATCGTCCACTACAACACGGCGGACGAGGTCGGGCGTCTCTCTGCCGCGCTCGACGAGATCGCGCGCTTAGAGGCTTGATGTGGATTTCCGGCACTCACGGATGGTGGCTCAGACACTGCGCATCTCGGCCGGGCCGGGCTTTGAACGTAGGCACCCCTACGCACCGCGCCCGACCCGGTCGACCTGCTTGGTCTGAGCCATCCCCGCAAGCACCTCAACCCACATCAAGCCTCTAGTTGCGCGACTTCTCGGGCACGCCGCTCGGCAAGAAGCTCGGTGCGCAGCCGGGCACGGAGGTGCTCGTCCTCTTCACCACCTCGCGCGGCGAGCTCGAGCGGCGCTTTCCGGCGTTGAAGCAGACGCTCGCGCCGCACGACGCGCTCTGGATCGCGTGGCCGAAGAAAGCGGCGAAGATCGAGACCGATCTCGACTTCGCCGCCGTGCAGCGCATCGGGCTGGAGGCCGGGCTCGTCGACAACAAGAGCGCCACGATCGACGAGCACTGGCAGGCGCTGCGGTTCGTCTACCGGCTCGCCGATCGCGGCTGAGGCGGGAGGCTACAAGGCCAGGCACGCCGCGCGGCGCATTTAGCCGTACGGATACGGAGCGCCCGACGCCGCGGCCCACTTCGCGCCCGGCGCGCGCCGGCTCGGCTCGGGATCGATTCCTCGTGCGTCTGCGACGGCGAGTGTCAGCAGCTGAAAGCCGACGATGTCGACCGCTGGGTGCCGTGTCGGGACGAGCGTCACCTCGCAGCCGAGCTTCTCGAGCTGCGCGACGGCTTCGTGCGCACGCTCCTCGGCGCGGCCCTCGCCCTCGAGCACGTACGCACGGACGTGCTCGTCGACGGCGGCGAGCGGGCCGTGCAGGAGTTGCTCCGTCTGGTACGCGACCGCATCGAGCCAGGCGCCTTCGCGCAGCTTGAGCGCTGCCTCCTGCGCGGTCGGCCAGTCCCTCCCGGCGCCCGCGATGATGACGCGCTCCTGCTCGAACGGGGGCGGGTTCTCGCGCAGCGCCTCCTCGACGGCGGCGGGCAGCCAATCGATCTCCTCGTCGTTCAGCGCGTCGATCGCAGCGACGGCGCACGTGTAGCTCGCCGTGTGGCACCAGGAGCGCTCGAGCTCGGGCGTGCAGACGATCACCTCGTCCACCCGCGCCGCGAACTCGGAGTCGGGAGTTCCCGTCACGAGCCAGACGTCGCCGCCGAACGCCTGTTCCGCCTCCATCGTCAGCGCCGTCGTGCCCTCGTGCGAGACACAGACCATGATGTCCGCGAGCGGCGGCCGAAGCACCGCCTCGAGCGCCTGGACCGCCCAACCGCCCGTCTGCGCGGCGTGGAAGGAGGTGCCGCAGCCGGTGAAGACGACCCGCGCGCCGGCCGGGAGGAGCCGGGACGCCGGCACCTGACGGAGCCACTCGGGCTGCGCGAAGACCGCGCGACGCGTCTCTCCGGCCATAGACGCCTCTATACCATCGCGCCGTGGCCGACGAGTTCCCCTGGATCCAGCGCGAGCATGTGCGCTTCCGCGACTGCGACGCCATGGGGCACGTGAACAACGCCGTCTACTCCACCTATCTCGAGCAGGCGCGAATCGACATCCTCGGCGGGCTCGAGCCGTTCATCCTCGCGCGCGTCGAGATCGACTTCCGCGCGGAGCTACGCGCGGGCGAGGACGTCGAGGTGCGAAGCCGCTGTTCACACCTCGGCACGAAGAGCTTCGAGCTTCAGCATCAGATCTGGGCGTCCGACCGGCTCGTTGCGGACGCCAAGAGCGTGCTCGTCGGCTACGACTACGCCGAGGGCACATCCGTCCCGCTCACCGAGAACCAGCGAAGGAGACTCGCCGCATGACCGTGTTCCAGCGTGACACCCTCTCGAACGGCCTGCGCGTCCTGACCGCGCCGCTCGACCACGCGCAATCCGTAGCGTGCTACATCATGCTCGCGGCCGGCTCACGCTACGAGGAGGCGTCGAACCGCGGCATCGCCCACTTCGCGGAGCACATGTTCTTCAAGGGGACGGAGAAGCGGCCGACCGCGCGCGACCTCTCGATGGAGGTCGACAAGATCGGCGGCGAGTTCAACGCATTCACTTCCAAGGAGTACACGGGCTACTACATCCGGTGCGCGGGTGAGCAGCGCGACACGGCGCTCGACGTGCTCGTCGACATGCTGCGCCACTCGAAGTTCGACAGCGGCGAGCTCGAGCGCGAGAAGGGCGTGATCATCGAGGAGATGAACATGTACTTCGACACGCCGCGCGACTACGTGTCGTCGGTGTACGAGGAGCTCGTCTTCGGATCGAACCCGCTCGGCTGGGAGACGCTCGGGACGCGTGAGACGGTGAGCGCGGCGACACGCGAGACCTTCATGGACTATCTCGGACAGTGGTATTCGCCGCCGCGCATCGTCGTCGGCGTCGCCGGCATGATCGGGGAGGGCCTGCTGCCGAAGCTCGAGGAGCTCCTGGGCGACATGCCGGGCAACGGAAGCGACCGACCGGCCCCCGCGCAGGTCGAGCGAACTCCCGGCCCGCTCGTGCGCGTGCTGCGCAAGGACTCCGACCAGGCGAACGTCTGCGTCGGCGTCCCGAGCTATCCGATCGACCACCCCGACCGCTACGCGCTGACGCTGCTCGGCACCGTCCTCGGCACGGGCATGTCGTCGCGCCTCTTCCTCGAGGTGCGCGAGCGCCGCGGTCTGGCCTACTACGTGTTCGCGTACAACAACTCGTACACCGATGCCGGCACGCTCGTCGCCCAGGGCGGCGTCGACCTGAAGCGCGCCGAGGAGGCGGTCGACGTGATCGCGGCGGAGTTCCGCAAGCTCGCGGACGAGCCCGTTCCCGAGGAGGAGCTCGAGAAGGCGCGCGCCCTCGCCAAGGGACGCTTCGTGCTGCAGACGGAGAGCCCGAACGGCCTGGTCCTGTTCGGGCTGCGCCGCGAGGTGCTCGAAGGCGCCGCGCTCGAGCCGGAGGAGCTGCTCGCCGCGCTGGACGCGGTCACCGCGGAGGACATCCAGCGCGTCGCGCAGGACATCATCGGCGGCTCCGGCCTGCGCATGGCGCTGATCGGGCCGTTCGACGAGCCGGACAAGTTCGAGCAGATCCTCGCGTAAGCCAAGAGCTCGAATCTGGTTCCACTGCGCGGAATCAGAAGCGGTCTGGCACTTCAGACCGTGGCGAGATCCGCCTCGAGGTGCTCCCGGTCCTCGGGATCCGCGATCTGCACGGCACGCGCCTGCTCCACATGGGACGCGGCGGCCGCCTCGTCGCCCGCCAGCTTGTGCGCACGCGCAAGCGCTTCGTGCGCGTAGGCGAGGTCCCAGCCTGCGAGCGCGTTGTCGACGCACCACTGCAGGCAGCGCTCGGCGTGGGCGAGTGCGGGCTCCGGGTGGCCGACGAGCGTGTACACGCGCGACAACTGCCACTCCGACCGTGCACGGTTCTGAGGAGCGCACTCCGGCGCGACGGCCCAGTGATAGGCGGAAGCGTGCGCGCAGTGGACCATCAGGTCGTCGTCCTCACGTGACTCGATCAGCTCCCAGGTGCGGTTGAAGAGGTCGACGCCCCGCTGTCGGTCGGATTTGCTCACGGGCGGAAGAACCGGCGGGCGCCGCGGAAGTCGCTCGTCCTGATCGGGACGATGCGCACCTCGCTGCGCGAGTTCGGCGCCTCGATCATCAGGCCGCCGCCGAGCACCATCGAGACGTGGCCCACGACCGGGTGCTCGTAGAAGAGGAGGTCGCCCGGCTGCACCCGGGAGAGCGGCACCGGCGTGCCGGCCGCGAACTGCGCGTCCGCATCGCGCGGGATCGTGATCCCGTGCGCGCGGTAGGCGGCCCAGGTCAGGCCCGAGCAGTCGTAGCCCCACGCCGAGAGCCCGCCCCACAGGTAGTGCAGGCCGACGAACTGCTTCGCCGTCCGCACGAGGTCCGCGCGCGTGCGCGGAAGCGGCCGCGTCGCGCTCGCCGGCGCCGAGCCGGCGGCCACCTGCGAGCCGAACCCGATCTCCAGGCCGTTCGCGAGTCTCGCGCGCCTGGCGGTCACGACGAGCGGAGCGTCGACGGCCGGACCGAGCTGCCACGAGCGCACCCAGCCGGGGTAGCCGCGCGCGTCGAGCGGGCTCGGCTGGTCGGGCACGGCGATGTGCGTCCACCCTCCCCGTCTGTCCAGGACGCGCACGGTCTCGCCGTAGAGCACCTGTGTCGGCATGTGGCCGACCAGGGAGATGCGCTGCGAATAGGTGACCTGCGCCGTCGGCCAGACGTGCGGATCAAGCGGAAGATGCCCGGCATTCGGCACTTGCCAGACGTTCGCGACCGGCACGCGGACGGTCGCGGTCGGCGCCGGTGCGCCCGCGAGCAGCAGGGAGACGGCGAGCAAACCCAGCACGAAAGGAGAGTAGCCGCACTCCGGACGGCGTCCTACCATCGAGCGATGAAGAGACTCCTGCTGCTGGCCGCCCTCCTGGCACTCATCTCGGCGGCGACCGCCGCGGCGGCGAACACGCCCGCGAAGTACCGGAACACGATGAACGGCATCTGCCGGGCCTACACGCCGAAGCTCAAGGACGCGGAGGACACGATGGCCCGCGCGACGAACTCGCAGCGCCACGCGATGTTCGAGTCGGCGCTACGCCGTTACCTCCACCTCAGTCTCAGCCAGAACCACCAGCTCGAAGCCGTCCGCGTGCCGGCGAAGCTGACGAAGCAGATGCGGCCGGTCTTGAAGCTCCTGCGGAAGATCGACCCGCACCTGTACCTGGCGCTCAAGCTTCACCGCGCCGGCGACCTGAAGTCGACCCGCTCGCAGCTGAAGACGATCAACAAGATCTCGATTCCGCTGAACGGTCGGCTGGACGCGGCCGGCCTCATCGACTGCGGCTCGAACCAGCAGTAGGACGAGACCGGGGCTCGAGCGGGCGGATCGGCCCGACGGCCGATCCGCATCACTCCGTGCAACGACGTTCCATCGTCCGTCAGGACGACGCCGTCAGTATTCCTTCGACTGCTCCTCCGCGCCGCGCGAACGGATCTCGTCCACGACGGTCGGGTCGGCGAGCGTCGTCGTGTCGCCGAGCGGCC
>JABFWJ010000312.1 GCA_013362295.1 Thermoleophilia bacterium | reverse complement strand
GCGACCGCAGCTGGATAGCCGCGCAGGACATCGAGCGTGTGCATGAGCTCGACCAGGTCTGCGTGGAACCCGTCATCGTCGGTGAGGCGGAGCGGGACGAACGCGCCGTCGAGCTCGAAGCCGAAGCGGTCGAGCTGCGCGCGCACCGCCGCGCCGTCGTCGCCGAAGTAGCCCGGCGGCCCGAGCTCGATCGCACGGAAGCCGAGCGAGCGCACGGACTCGAGCAGGGACGACGGGGGCACGAGGTCGTCCCGGTCGACGGTTCGCTCCCACACGCCCCAGGTGACCGGCGCGGCCGCGATCCCGCGCGGGGTCATTTGACCGCTCCGAGCGTCAGGCCGCGGACGAGATGGCGCTGCACGATCAACGCGAAGACGACAATCGGCACGGCGGCGAGCGTTCCGGCGGCGCTCATCGCGCCCCAGTCGATGTCGATCCGCGTGATCAGCGTCGAGGCGCCGACGGGCACGGTCTGCGAGCCGGGGCTCGACGTCAGCACGAGCGCGACGAGAAACTCGTTGTACGTGACGATCACCGCGAAGATCGCCGTCGCGACGAGGCCCGGTGCCGCCAGCGGGAGGACGATCCGCCTGAACGCCGTCATGCGCGACGAGCCGTCGACCATCGACGCCTCCTCGAGATCGAGCGGGATCTCGCGGAAGAAGCTCTCCATCATCCAGACGACGAACGAGACATTGAACGCGGAGTAGACGAGGATCAGGCCGAGCCACGAATTGAGTAGGTGGAACTTGAGCGCGACAAGGAAGAGCGGGACGACGATCACGACGGGCGGCAGGATGCGCACGGTCAGAATCCCGAAGCCGAGCCGCTTCTCGAGACCGGCCAGGAGCCGGAAGCGCGCGAGGCTGTAGGCCGCCAGCGAGCCGCACACGAGCGAGACGAGCACGCTCGCGCCGCAGACCACGAACGAGTTGCGGAAGTACTGCGCGAAATAGCTGTCGCGGAAGAGACGCGAGTAGTTCGCGAACGTCCACGTGTGCGGCCAGAGGTGGAGGTCCTGCGTGATCTCCGCGTTCGACTTGAACGACGTGCCGACCATGAACGCGATCGGCACGAGCACGATCACGACGACGAGCAGCAACACGGCCGCGCCGAGCCACCGCCTCATTGACGCGCCTCGCGCCGGATCAACCGCACGGCGAGCGCGGCGAGGGCGAGCACGACGAGCGCGACCGCAAGCAGCATCGCGGTGCCGTAGCCGAACTCGGCGAACTTGAACGACGTGTTGTAGCCGTAGATCGAGATCAGCTGCGTCGACGTCCCCGGCCCACCCTTCGTGAGCACGAAGACCTGGTCGAACGTCGTGAACGCATCGATCGTGCGCAGCGCGATCGCGACGGCGAGCACGGAGCGCAGCATCGGCAGCGTCTGGTCGACGAAGATTCGCCAGCCGCCCGCGCCGTCGACGCGCGCCGCCTCGAACGGCTCGACCGGCAGCGACTGGATCCCGGCCAGGAGGATCAAGAACATCAGCGGCGTCCACTCCCAGACGTCGAGCGCGACGAGGCCGAGGAACGCGGACCAGCCCTTGTCGAGGATGAAGACGGGACCGCCGCCGAAGATGTCCTTGCGCAGCGTCGTCAGGAGGCCGACGTCCGAGGCGTAGATCAAGCGGAAGACGATGCCGACGACAATCGGCGTCACGATCATCGGCACGACGAGCACGAGCCGCGCGACGCGGGTGAAGGGCAGCGCACCAGCGACCAGCAGCGCGAGCCCGAGCCCGAGGACGGTCTCGACGGTCACCGCGAGCGCCACGAACTTGAGCGTCACCCAGAGCGCCTGGCCGAAGGCGGGATCGTGGAAGAGCTGGCGGTAGTTGTCGAAGCCGACGCTGCCGACGGCGTGGCCGAAGCGGAAGTTCAGGAAGCTCTGCCGGACGCCGTAGACGATCGGGTAGACGACGACCGCCAGCACGAGCAGGAGTGTGGGAGCGAGGAGCAGGTAGGGCAGGACCCGGTCGAGTCCTGCCCCTTGCGTCCGCCTCCGCCGGGCGACGTATGCCGCGGCGGTCGCCACTAGAGGCTGGATGTGGCGTTGGGTGCTCGCACGTCCAGCCTCTATTACTTGTAGTAGCCGTTCTTCTTCAGGAACGCGGTCACCTGCGAGGCCGCGCTGTCGAGGTGGCCGCCGACCGTGCCGGCGCCGAGCGCCTTGTTCAGCTCTGTGCCGAGGATGTCCTCGACCTTCGCCCAGTCGGGCGTGCGCGGCCGCGCCTCCGCCCCGGCGTTCAGCTGCGCGAGGATCGCCTTCTGTAGCCGGTTGTGCTTCGTCGCCACCGGGTCGAGGAACGCCGAACGCTTGACCGGAAGCGAGCCCGCCCGCGCCAGGGCGATCTGCGCCTTCCTCGTCACGAACCACTTCTGGAACGCGACCGCGTTCGCCTGGTTCGGAGCCGAGACCGAGATTCCGGAGATGAAGATGCCGATCTGCGCAATCGACCCGCCCGGCCCGCGCGGAACCGTCCCGAAGTCGAGCTTGCCGACCTCCTTCGACTGCTTCGGGTCGTCGGACTTGATCGCGTTCCCCGAGTACTGGACGATCGAGAGCGCCTTGCCGCCCAGGATCGCCGCGCCCTCCTGGTCGGAGTCGTACTCGACGACGCCGGGCGGCGCGATCGACTTCAGCGTGTGCACGAAGAACTCGGTCGCCCGCTTGCCCGCGGCGTTGTTCCAGATCACCTTCCAGTTGTTGTCGAAGATCTTCCCGCCCTGCGAGCGGAAGACCGGGAACCACGACGCGACGATCGAGTTGCCCTTGACGCCGCGGAAGACGTAGCCGTAGGTCTGCGGCGGCTTCATCTTCGCCCTGGCGACGGTGACCAGCTCGGCCCACGTCTTCGGAGCGTGACCGAACGCGTCCTTGCGATACGTCAACGACTGCATGTCGCCGACGAACGGCAGGGCGTACAGCTGCGGCGTCGCGCTCTTGAACTGCGGTAGGCGCGGGCCCTGCTTCGGCGGCCACCAGCCGAGATCGAGGAACGGCTTCATATAGTCGGAATCGGGCTGGAAGCCGAGCTTCGACAGGTTCTGCAGGACCGGTGCGCTGGCGTACTGCGGGATCCACGGGTCGTCCATCACGTAGACGTCGAACTGCCCGGCCTTGGTCACGCCGTCCTGGAACGCCTTCTCGAAGAACGTCGAGTAGTCGTCCTGGAGGAACTCGACCTTGATCCCGGTCTCCCGCTGGAACAGCGGGATGATCTTGTCTTTGAACGGGACGAGGCCGCCGTCCACGAACGCGCCGATCACGACCTTGCCCTTCGCCGCGCGCGCCGTCGCGGCGGTGCGGTAGGTCGCGGCGCGCGCTGCGCCGGCCAGCGCAGAGCCAGCCACGGCGGCGCCGACCGCCGTCTTCACGAACTGCTTGCGGGTGAGCGCCCGCTCGTCGGTGGGCGTCATAGAACGCTCCTTTCTCTCGTCTGCGGTTCCCCCCGTGCTGCGGCCCGGTCGGGCCGTCTTGCCTCTGGACGGTCGATGCGGTGGACGGCGGAGCGGCCGTCCGGATCGAAGAAGCACGCGGTCGACGGCTCGAGCGCCACGCCGACCGGCGCGCCGATCGGTGCGTCCCATCCGCGACCGACGAGCAGTGCGACGACGGAGTCGCCGATGCGCACCTGCACGAGCGTCTCGTTGCCGAGCGGCTCCACGACGTAGACCTCGCCCGGGAGCGCAGCCGCCTCCCCTGGACCGCAGATCGCGAGATCCTCCGGCCGGACGCCGAGCTCCGTGACGCGGTGCTGGCGACACGCCTCGAACACCGTCTCCGCAAGCGGCACCGGCGTCCCGGTGACGACGAATGCGCGCCGCTCGGCGTCGAGGATGCCCGGCAGGACGTTCAGCGGCGGGCTGCCCACGAACGTGGCGACGAACCGCGTCGCGGGCCGGTCGTAGATCTCGAGCGGCGGACCGAGCTGCTCGAGGACGCCGTCGTGCAGCACCGCGACGAGGTCCGCCATCGTCGTCGCCTCGGCCTGGTCGTGCGTGACGTAGATGGTCGTGGCGCCGAGACGCTTCTGCAGGCGCTTCAGCTCGCCGCGCATCGACGCGCGCAGCTTCGCATCGAGGTTCGAGAGCGGCTCGTCCATCAGGAACGCCTGCGGATCGCGGACGATCGCGCGCGCGAGGGCAATGCGCTGTCGCTGCCCGCCCGAGAGCTGCTTCGGACGGCGGTCGAGCAGGTGGCCGATCTCGAGCAGCTCCGCCACCTCCTGCACGGCCCGCTTTCGCTCCGTCTTCTCGACGTGCCGCAGGTCGAGCGGGTATGCGATGTTCTCCGCGACGGTCATGTGCGGATAGAGGGCGTAGCTCTGGAACACCATTGCCACGTCGCGGTCCCGCGGCTGGAGGCGGGTCACGTCCCGGTCGCCGAGCAGCACCCTCCCTGCGTCGGGCAGCTCGAGCCCGGCGAGGATGCGGAGCGCGGTCGTCTTGCCGCAGCCGGACGGCCCGAGCATGACAAGGAACGCTCCGTCCGGGACCTCGAGGTCGAAGGCGCGCAGCGCCTCGACCTCTCCGAACCGCTTCGCGACCCCCTGATACTCGACGCGGCTCAGCGCACGACCTCCTCCGCAAGCGCCTGGGTCAGCACCTGCGCCGCCTCGGCGACGCTCGCCTCGGCAGGCACCTGCGGGTCCTCGTACTCGACCGAGACGACGCCGTCGTAGCCGGCCCGCCGCAGCTCCTCGCCGAAGTCTCGCCACCAGTCGGCGCCGCGTCCGTGGCCGGCGGTCGCGTAGCGCCACGCAGTCCTGTCGAGCCGGCCGTCGACGGCGAGGCGCTCGGGATCGACAACGGTGTCCTTGGCGTGCGCAAAGCCGATCCGGCCCGCGAGGCGGCGGATCGCCGCGAGGGGATCGATCGACTGCCAGAAGAAATGGCTCGGGTCGAGGTTGACCGCGAGGCCCGGGCCGAGCTCGAGCAGGCGCTCGACGGTCGAGACGTTGAAGGCGGCGGCGCCGGGCTCGAGCTCGAAGCAGAGCAGGACGCCGGACGCGGCGAGCTCGCGCCAGTACGGCAGCACCCGCTCCGTCCAGTAGCGCTCGACGTCGTCCTCGACGCCGGGGAACCACGCCCCGCCGGAGAGCTCCGGGCGGCCGCCCGACATGCAGACGACCCGCTCGACCCCGAGCAGGCCGGCGAGCGCGATCGTCTCGCGGAGCGCACGGTCGTGCTCGGGCTGCTCGAGCGGGTTGCCCGAGACGTTCAGCGCGGCGAGACGGAAGTCGCGCGACTCGATCGACACGAGCCAGTCCCTGCGCAGACCGTCGTCCGCGAGCAGCCGCTCGCGGTCGCAGTGCGCCGCGGGCGCGTAGCCGCCGGTGCCGATCTCGACGTCGCGCACTGCGGGCAGCTCGACCGCGAGCCAGTCGAGCACGCCCTCGAGCGGGCGCTCCGGCAAGGCGTCAGTGAAGAGGCCGATCCTCAAGCTGCGCGTCCTCGGTGGGGGATTCGATCGGCCGGCGTTCGAGGAAGCACCGGACGATCGCCTGCGCGAGCGCGATGTCGCGCAGCGCGTCGGTGCCCGGCGTGCGCGACTCGCGTGCTTCGACGACGCATGCGTGGAACTCGCGCAGCTCGCGCTTGAACGCCTCGTCGTAGGAGACGGTCTTGACCGTGCGCCACGCCACCGGCGTGCCGGGGTCGCCGCCCTCGAGCACGAGCCGGGTCGGCAGGCTGCGCAGAAACGGTGACGGGAACGCCAGCGTCAGCCGCTCGTCGGGTGCGTAGAACGCGAGCTCCTGGTGGTAGCGCGCGATCCCGGGCAGGTCGACCCACATGAACACGCACTCCGTGTCGCCGAAGGCGAAGGTCGTCGTGATGCCGTCGGCCTCTCCCCAGATGTCGGCGAACCGCAGCTCCGTCGGCTCGCCGAGGAGCCCGCGTACGGCGTTCAGCTCGTGCACGACGCTGTCGAGCAGCACGACGCGGTACGCACGGCGAACGGCTGTGTCGTCGGTGCCGATCGCTGCGGTCACGCGGCGTTCGTCGTCTGCGATCAGCGTGGCCGCGAGATCCGGATCGAGCCGGCCCCGTCGTAGCGGGTAGTGCCCGACGTACGGCTCGAGCGGCGACTCGAGCGTCGTCACGCGCGCGAGCCGGATCTGCTCCGGGACGAGCCGGCCCTGCAGGTCCTCGTACGCCGGGTCGTAGCGCTTCATGTAGCCGACCATCAGCCGCACGTCCGCGCGTTCGGCGGCCGCGATCATCTCGCGGCCCTCCTCGACCGAGAAGCACATCGGCTTCTCGGCGAACACGTGGAGGCCCGCGTCGGCCGCGGCGACCGCGACGGGTGCATGACTGCCCGGCGTCAGGACGAGCACGGCGTCGAGCGGCTCGGCGACGAGGTCCTCCCAGTCGCGGAACCGACGCGCGTCGGGGAAGAGGCTCCCCGCGTGCTCGAGCGCTTCGGGGGCTAAATCACACAGCGCGGCGACCTCGAACCGGTCGCGCAGCTCGCCCAGATAGTGCAGGTGCATGACCTGCGCGACGAGGCCGCAGCCCACCACGCCGATCCGCAGCCGGGACGGAGTGGAACGTTCCACCAGACGGCGACACTCTCACCGTGCCCGGGCGAAGTCAAGGGTGCGAGACTCGCGCGCGTGGCGCCTCTTCGACTCGCACTCGTCGGCGCCGGGCGCATGGGCGCGACGCACGTACGGGCGCTCGGCCCATCCCTCGTCGCCGCCGTCGTCGAGCCCTCCGACGAGGCGGCGAAGCGCACGGGCATCGAACGCCGGTATCGCAATGTCGACGAGCTCCTCACCGCGGGCGGCGTCGACGGCGCGATCGTCGCGGCCCCCACCCGCTTCCACTCGACAGTCGTCGGCCAGCTCCTCGACGCGGGCCTGCCGGTGCTCTGCGAGAAGCCGTGCGGATTGACGAGCGACGAGACGCGGGCGCTCGAGCGCCGCGCCGCCGAGGTCGGCGTGCCGTTGCACGTCGGCTACTGGCGGCGCTTCGTGCCCGCGCTGCGTGAGTTGCAAGCGCGGCTCGCGTCGGGCGCCCTCGGCGAGCTCGAGCTCGTCGCGTGT
>JABFWJ010000364.1 GCA_013362295.1 Thermoleophilia bacterium | reverse complement strand
CGATGTGCTGGCGGCGGCGAGCCCGCTCGGGGAGGTGCTCGTCGTCGCGACGCCGGCGCCCGAGGCACTCGCAGGCGCCCGCCACGTGCCGGACCCGAGGCACGGCCAGGGCGCGGCCGTACGGGCGGCGCTCGACGCGGCGGTCGCCGCCGGCCTGCCCGCGCCCTACGTGATCGTGAACGCCGACGTGCCGTGTGCGACGACACGAGACCTGCTCGCCCTCGTCGGCGCGGTGCCCGAGCACGGGCTCGCGCTCGCGCCCGCGTCGGACGGCACGACGAACGCGCTCGCGCTCGCCGACGAGGGGCTTTTCGAGCCCGTCTACGGGCCCGGGAGCGCCGCCCGGTTCGCCGCGCTCGCACCGTCGACGCGGCTCGACGCGCCGAATCTGGTCGATGACGTCGACACGGTCGACGACCTCGGGCGCCTCGCGGCTCGGCTCGGCGAGCACACCCGGCGCGTGCTCCTGTCGCTGCACCTCGAGTCGGCCGCGTGAACGTCGCGGTCCTCTCGGGCGGCGTCGGAGGTGCGCGGTTCCTGCGCGGCGTCGTAGCTGTGATCGGCTCGGACAACGTTTCCATCGTAGGCAACGTTGCGGACGACATCGAGGTACTCGGCCTTCGCGTCTCGCCCGATCTGGACAGCATCCTCTACACGCTCGCCGGGCTCGCGGACGAGGAGCGCGGCTGGGGCCGCGCGGGCGAGACCTGGCAGGCGCTCGAGACGGTCGCCCAGCTCGGCGGCGAGTCCTGGTTCCGCCTCGGGGACCGCGACATCGGCCTCCATCTCGTGCGCACGGAGCTCCTGCGCAGCCGCGTGCCGCTGTCGGAGGCGACGGAGCGCCTCGCGCACGCGCTCGGACTGGGCGCGCGGTTGCTGCCGGCGACCGACGATCCCCTTCGCACCTTCGTCGAGACGCCCGAGGGCACCTTCCCGTTCCAGACCTGGTTCGTCGCACGCGGTCATCGCGACGAGGTCGATGCCGTCCATTACGCCGGCTCGCCGGACGCAACCGCGGCGCCAGGCGTGCTCGAAGCGCTCGGCGCCGCCGACGTGATCCTGATCGCGCCGAGCAATCCGTACGTCTCGATCGGGCCGATCCTCGCGGTGGATGAGATCCGGGAGGCGCTCGAGCGCCGGACAGTTCCCTGTGTGGCCGTCAGCCCGCTGATCGGCGGCCGCGCCGTCAAGGGGCCTGCGGACCGGATGCTGCTCAGGATCGCGGGAGGAACGTCGCCGGCGCACGTCGCCTCGTGTTACGCGGGGCTGATCGATGCGCTCGTGATCGACGAGGCCGATGTGCCGGCAGACGCCCCCGTCCGTCTCGTCGTCACGCGCACGCTGATGACCGACCTCGAGGCCGCGCGCCGCCTCGCCGCGGCCGCTCTCGACGCGGCGGGAGCGCCTGCATGAAGATCGCGATCCTCGGCGGGACCGGGAGCTTCGGCCGCGCGTTCGCGCACCGGCTGGCGGCACTCGGCGAAGACGAGGTCGTGATCGGCTCGCGCGACGCAGTGCGGGCCCGCGACGCGGCGGAGGCGCTCGGCAGCCCGAGGGTCACCGGCGCGGCGAACGAGGACGCCGTGCGAGGCGCGGACCTCGCCGTGCTCGCGGTCAAGGCGGACGGCGCGCTCGACACCGCGCGCGGGATCGCCGACGCGCTCGGCGAGACGCCGCTGCTCAGCGTCGCGAGTGCGATCACGTTCGAGAAGGGCGTCGGCGCGTTGCCAGACTCCGATGGGCTCAGCCTCGCCGAGCGCATCCAGGACGTGGTGCGTGCCCCGGTCACGGCCGGGCTGCACTCGATCGCCGCCGCCAACCTCGACCACGCGCCGCCCGAGGAAGACGCACTCGTCTGCGGGGACGACGCGCGCGCGAAGGAGCTTGCGCTGCAGGTCGCGGACAAGCTCGTCGCCGGACGTGCGCTCGACGCCGGACCGCTCGCAAGCGCACGCGCGCTCGAGGGCCTGACCGCGGTGATCGTCAACGTGAACCGCCGGTACAAGGCGCACGCGGGCGTGCGCATCACCGGAGTCGAATGATCTCGATCCTTCCCGTGCGCGGCCTGCCGGAGATCCGGTCGGGCGACGATCTCGCCGCGCTCGTGGCCGACCGCGCCGATCTCCACGACGGCGACGTCCTCGTGCTCGCCCAGAAAGGCGTCTCCAAGTCCGAGGGCCGCATCGTGCGGCTCGACGGGATCGAGGCATCGGACGCAGCCGTGCGGATCGCAGCCGGCGAGCGCGATCCGCGCGAGGTCGAGGTGATCCTGCGCGAGGCGAAGCGGATCGTCCGCGAGCGCGGGCCGCTCGTGATCACCGAGACGAGACACGGGTTCATCTGCGCGTCCGCGGGCGTCGACCATTCGAACGCACCGGAGCACGGGACGCTCGTGCTCCTGCCGCTCGACCCGGATGCAAGCGCACGCCGGATCCGCGACCGCGTGCTCGAGCTGACCGGGCGCACGGTCGGCGTCGTGATCACCGACTCGTTCGGCCGCCCCTTCCGCCAGGGAACGACCGATGTCGCGATCGGAGTTGCGGGAATCCCCGCGATCATCGACCTGCGCGGCACGAAGGACCGGATCGGCTACGAGCTCCGCGCGAGCCGCACGGCGATCGCCGATGAGATCGCCGCGGCCTCCGATCTGGTGCGCGGGAAGGCGGAGGGCGTGCCGGCAGTGATCGTCCGCGGCTTGCGGCTCGCGGGCGATGGATCCGCGCAGGAGATCGTGATCGAGCCCGAGCTCGACCTGTTCTCGTGACAAACCGCACTTCACAGAATCTTTAGCGCTTCCCGGCGCGACCCCCGGTCCGGTCGCTACCGTCCTCCGGTCGTCGGGTGCGGCATGCCCAGCCGCTGCCCGGCCAACCTCGAAGCCAACTGCGGATTCTCCGGGCCGAAGGAGGACAACCCACAGTGCGTTCCAGCTTGCCGCAGAGCCTTGCGGTGCACAGCCTTGCGGTGCACAGCCTTGCGCTGCTCGCGGCGTTGATCATATTCGCTCTGGCCGGATCGGCGTCTGCCCGCCAGGGCGTCCGGCCGGCCCAGCCCGTCGGCGTCAGGCCGCTGCGGTCGCTCGTCGACCACTATCGGACGCTGACCTGGACGTACGAGCGCGCCGCCCGTCGGCGGCGGACGCCGACGTCGTTCGTCGACCGCCGCTCCCGGGACCGCCCCTACCTGCAGTGGTCGATCGACACCTGGACGCGGCGCGCCGACGTGGCCCGCCGGGCGGCGTTGGCGCGGATCGAGCGGCGGCTGTCGATCCGGCTGCCGAAGGGGCCTCGACTGCACGCGCGCCTCGCGCGGCGCGTCAACTACAGCCGGCGGCTGACGATCAGGTTGCGCAGGATCTACCCGGGGACCGTGACCCGCAGGTTCACAAGCTCGAGCGGCGAGTCGGGCGGCGAGGCGCTTCGCCTCTGGCAGCGCCGCAGCGCGCTCGCGGCCGTCCAGGTCGTCGAGCACGCGCAGGCCCGACCGTCGGTGCCCGACTGGCTGAATGACGCCTTCCTCTGCATCCACCGCTACGAAGGCGCCTGGACGAGCGATACCGGCAACGGCTACTACGGCGGGCTCCAGATGGACCTCGCGTTCCAGGCCCTGTACGGGAGCGACTTCGCGCGCCGCTGGGGCACGGCGGACGCCTGGCCCCCGTGGGCGCAGATCCAGGCGGCCGTGCGCGCCTACCAGTCGGGCCGCGGCTTCGACCCCTGGCCGCGTACGGCGCGCGCCTGCGGCCTCCTGTAAGTCCCTCGGTCGAGGGATCTCAAGGATCCCCGGCATGCGGCCGATGAGATCGTGATGGTGCGGCAAATTGCGGCGCGCGACCTCCTGCCCGGGGCGCACGAGACGAAGGAAAACGGACGCCCCGAGGCGCTCGTCGAGTCGTACCGCCGGCTGGCGGAGGTGTACCACCAGGTTCTGTCGGCGCAGAGCCTCGAGACGCTGCTGGAGCGGATCGCCGACACCCTCAGCGAGCTGATGCCGTACGAGGCGCTGCACGTCTACGAGGCGCATGAGGAGCGCCGCGAGCTCGTTCCCGTGCTCGCGCGCAGCGACTCCCATTACGCGGAGATCATGCAGAGCCGCCCGGCCTTCGGCGAGGGCATCACCGGGTGGGCGGTCGAGAACCGCCGCCCCGTGTGGACGAACCGCGCGCACCTCGATCCCCGCGTCGTGAACGTCCCGGGGACGCCCGTCGAGCCGGAGGCGCTGATCACCGTGCCGCTGATCGCGCGGGGCGCGCTCAAGGGTGCGCTCAACATCTACCGCCTCGGCGAGGACGCGGCCTTCTACGAGCACGAGTTCGAGCTCGCGAAGTGGTTCGGCGATGCCGCAGCGCTCGCCTTCGACAACGCGCAGGTGAAGGCGCGGCTCGAGCATCTCGCGCAGACCGATTCGCTGACCGGGCTCTACAACCACCGCTACTTCCACGAACGCCTGCGGTCGGAGCTGACGCGCGCGTCGCGCTCGCACGATCCCGTTGCTGTTCTCATGTTCGATCTCGACGACTTCAAGCGCGTCAACGACGTCTACGGCCACGGAGCCGGCGACCAGCTGCTCGTCCAGATCTCGCGGCTCGCGCTCGAGACGGTGCGCGGCTCCGATGTCGTCTGCCGCATAGGCGGCGAGGAGTTCGGCGTGATCATGCCCTCGTGCGACGCGGGCGACGCGTTCGGGCTCGCTGCCCGGCTGGCGGAACGCTTGCGCGAGTTCGAGTTCGAGCCCTCCGGGCACGTCACGATCTCGATCGGGATCTCGCAGGGCCCGCAGCACGCGATGAACCCGCGCGAGCTCGTCGCGTGCGCCGAGGCCGCAATGATGACCGCGAAGGCTCGCGGCAAGGATCAGACCGTTCTCTACGACGACGGCGAGACCGAGCGCCCTCAGCCGGGTTCCGCACGCGATGTGCGCTCGATCGCGCACCTGAAGATGCTGCAGTCGCTCGCGGGCAAGCTGAACCGGCTCAACGACGTGCAGCAGATCGGCGCGACGATCGCGACGGAGCTGCGCTTGCTCATCGACTACCACAACTGCCGCGTGTCGCTGCGCGACGGCGACGAGCTGCGGCCGATCACGTTCATCGGGGACCACGACACGAGCCTCGGCACCGCGGCCGACGCGTACACGACGAAGGTCGGCGTCGGCATCACCGGCCGTGTCGCGCAGACCGGCGAGTCGCTGCTCGTGCCGAACGCGCTCGAGTGCGAGTTCGCAGTGAGGATCCCGGGCACCGACGAGCTCGAAGAATCGCTCGCGGTCGTGCCGCTGCGCTACGGCTCCCGCGTCACCGGGGTGATCGTCATCTCCAAGCTCGGCCTCAACCAGTTCGACGACGCGGACGTCCGTCTGCTCGAGGTGCTTGCGGGCCAGGCGTCGGTGGCGCTCGAGAACGCACGCCTGTACGAGCAGCAGCGTCTGGAGGCCGAGGCCGCGAAGGAAGCGGCCGAGATTGCCAACGCACTCCTCGAGGCGAGCCGCGAGCTCGCGACGGCCGAGACGCCGGAAGACGTCCTCGGACGCAGCGTCGAGGTGACGACGCGCGTGCTGGGCACCGAGCGCGCCGCGCTGTGGATCGAGGAAGAAGCGGAGCCGCACGATCTTGTCGCGCGAGCGTCGTTCGGCTACTCGCGCGAGTACGACCCTGCCGGCGTGCGCCGCTTCCCGACCGCGCTCGCCCACGAGTGGCTCGAGGGCTCCGAGCCCTTCGTCCTCGACACGCGCGATCTCGGCGACGTCGAGGGGGCGCGCGGCGATACGGACTTCCGTTACGTCGTCGCGCCGCTCAAGCTCGAGCACAACCGCGTCGGCGCGCTGACAGCGACGATCGGCGACCGCGTCCTCGACGACCGTCAGATGCGCCTGCTCGCCGGGCTTGCGCACCAGGCGAAGCTCGCGATCGAGAGCGCCGAGCACTACATGAGCCTCGAGCGGACGTTCGTCTCCACCGTCGCCGCGCTCGCGAACGCGCTCGAGGCGAAAGACGACTACACCGCGTCGCACGCCCGGTGGATCACCGACATGTCGATGCTCGTCGGGCGCGAGCTGCAGCTCGACAGGGACGCGCTGAAGCGCCTCGAGCTCGGTGCCCTGTTCCACGACATCGGCAAGATCGGGATCCCGACGGAGATCCTGCAGAAGCCGGGCCCGCTCACCGACGAGGAGTTCGAGATCGTCAAGGAGCATCCGGAGCTCGGCGAGAAGATCCTCGCGCCGATCGAGCGGCTCGAGGACGTGCGCCCGATCGTCCGGGCGTGCCACGAGCGCTGGGACGGCCTCGGCTATCCGGACGGCAAGTCCGGCGTCGACATTCCCGTCGAGGCCCGCGTCGTCCTCGTGTGCGACGCGTTCCACGCGATGGTCACCGACCGCCCCTATCGCGCGCGCCTGCCCCACGCCGAAGCGGTGCGCCGGCTACGCGAGTCCGCCGGGACGCAGTTCGACCCGACGACGGTCTCCGCGTTCGTCAGCCTGTACGAGGCGGGTCAGATCCTTCCCCTGGACTGATCCAGGCGCGAGAATTGCGGCGTGCGGCGTCGCGAGTTCATCGTGCGCAGTGCGGTGCTCGCCCTGGCGCCGGGAACGCTGGCGGCGTGCGGGAGCGCCGAGGCGCGCGGGCCCGGAGGCTGGGCCGGAGTGCGCGCCTCGTTCGCGCTACGCAAAGGCGACCACAATCTGACCGCGTGGTGGTTCGCCACGCACCCGGCGCCGGTCCGCGCCGCGATCGAGCGGCATCGCGCAGGCCTTGACGCCGACGCCCGTCACTACCTGACGAACCGCGAGCTGCTGGAGGACGACGTGCGCGCGGCGGCCGCGTCGTACCTCGAGACGTCGGCCGACCAGATCGCGCTCACCGACTCGACGACGATGGGCCTCGGGCTGCTCTACGCCGGGATCTCGCTGGAACCGGGCAGCGAGCTCGTGACGAGCACGCACGACTTCTACGCGACACACGAGGCGCTCCGCGTGCGCGCGCAGCGCGACCGGTGCACGTTGAAGAAGGGCGAGCTCTACGCTCGTCCCGAGCACGCGTCGATCGACGAGATCGTGACCAAGGTGCGGCGTGCGCTCGGGTCGAAGACACGGGTGCTCGCGCTCACGTGGGTGCACTCCTCGACCGGCGTGAAGCTTCCCGTGCGCGAGATCGCGGACGTCGTCGCCCAGGCGAACCGCGACCGCGCGCCGGGCGACCGCATCCTCTTCTGTCTCGACGGCGTGCACGGGTTCGGCTGCGAGGCCGCGACGCCGAACGCGCTCGGCGTCGACTTCCTGGTTTCGGGCTGCCACAAGTGGCTGTTCGGGCCGCGCGGGACCGGGCTCGTCTGGGGCACGCCGCATGCGTGGTCCCGCGTCAGCCCCACGATCCCGACGTTCGACCGGAGGGAGTACGCGGCGTGGATGTTCGGCCGGCCGGCCGCGGTGGCCGCCGGGCCGATCGAGACGCCGGGCGGGTTCCATTCGATGGAGCACCGCTGGGCGCTGAAAGAGGCCTTCGAGTGGCGGCGGCAGCTCGGCGGCGGCGCAGTCGAGCGCCGGACGCACGACCTCGCCGCCCGCCTCAAGGCGGGGCTCGCTGGGGCGCGCCACCTCCCGCTCGTGACGCCGCGCGACGAGCGCCTGTCCGCGGGGATCGTCGTCACGCGGCCGCTCCGAAGCGACCCCGACGATGTCGTGCAGCGGCTGTACGACCACCACCGGATCGTCGCGAGCGTCACGCCCTACCGCGAGCGGCTCGTCCGCGTCGGACCGTCGATCGTCAACGACGAGGACGAGGTCGACCTGACGGTACGGGCGTTGCGCGAGCTGTCCTGACAGCGACCCGGTTCGGCTGTGCCAAATCAGATTCGGTGGGTGCTAGCGGTGCGGGTCTTCGAGCCGCCGGATCGTGCAGACGTCCTCGAAGCCGACGCGCTTCAGGATCGGGTACGACGTCGCCGGGTCGGCGTGGGTGACGAGTGCCGGCGTGCCGCGCTCGGCGGCGAACTCCCAGCGGGCGCGGACGAGCGCGCGGTAGAGGCCGCGTCCGCGAGCCCACGGCGCGACCGCGCCGGCGATCAGGAAGACGCCGCGGTCGGAGGGAATTGCCATGGCCGTCGCCGCCGCGCGGCCCTCGAGCCGTGCGAGGAAGCCGACCGGCACCCCGAATCTCATCGACTCGGCGAAGTCCCCGGGCAACCGGGCGCGGGCGATCGCTCGCCGCTCGGACGGCGTGTCGAACGCATCCCACTGCACCTCGCGAGCGGCGGCGAAGGCGTCGAACGTCTCGACGCGGAGGACGTCGATCTCGGGCGGATTGGCTACGGGCTCCTCGGTGAGCGCGAGCGCGTGCAACGTCCCGACGCGGTCGGCCGGCTCGCCGAAGCCGAGCGCCTGCAACCGCTCGACGAGGTCGGACGGGCGCGCGGAGGGGCCGATCCACCAGACGTAGTTGTCCTGCCGCGCGAGCGCGCGGACCTGTGCGACGAGCGCCTCGACCTCGTCCGGCGCCACCGACGGCGCGCTGACCGAGCCCCAGTTCTCGCCCTGGATGAAGCAGATGCGGCCGTCGTCGTAGCGCGTCACGGAGGAGCCGTCCGCGACGGTCGCGAACCGGTCCGGGGTCTCCGCGTACTCGCGGATCTCGTCTGTCAGCATGTGGCCGTGTCGAGCAGGACCTCCTGCTCGGCGACGGCCTGGAACCCGAGGTGCTCGAGCACCGGCCGCGACATCGCGCCGGCCTGCGCGGTCAGCGCCGGCGTCCCCGCGGCGACCGCGTCGTCCCAACGGGCGCGCACCAGCGCGCGGTAGACGCCGCGTCCTCGCGCCTGCGGCAGCACGCCGCCTCCGACCATCAGCACGGCGGGGCAGTCGCTCGCGAACCAGCCGCGTCCGACGCCGGCAGGCTCGCCGTCGAGGAACGCGAGGTACGTCCGCGGTCCGTGACCCTCCTGCTCGCGCCCGAAGCTCGCCTCGCCGATCGCCTCGTACGCCCTCGCGTTCTCCTCGGGCGCGCCGAACGACGCATCGGCGATGCGTCCGGCGGTGACGAACTCCTCGAGGCTCGCGACGCGCCGCGCGACCACGCCGGCCGGCGCGGGCGGCGGCCCCTCCGTCAGCACCATCGACGTCGCGTGCGGCTCGGATCCTGCCCGGCTGTCCGGCACCAGGCCGTGTGCCTGCAGCTGGTCGGCGAGATCCCACGGCGTCGCGGACGGCCCGATCCACCAGATCGCCTCGCGGTGGCCGTGCTCGGCGACCTGCGCGCGGACTTCCGCGAGCGTCTCGGTCAACGTGTCGGGATCGAGGCGGAGATGCGACACCGACGTGAACGTCGGCACCGGCCCGAGGATCAGGCAGTAGCGATCGGTGAGGATGCGCGTGAGCCCGGAGCGCGCCTCGACGTCGCCCCACGCACCGGGGTCTTCGGCGAAGCGGCGGACGTCCTCGGAGACCATGCCCGCGGCGCCCGGTCGCTAGGCGGCGAACTCGTCGGCCACCGAGAGCGCGTCGTCGAGGATCTCGACCGCCTCCTCGAGCTCCTCGCGCGTGATCGTGAGGGGCGGGCAGCACATGACGACGTTCCAGTGCGTCATCAGGTAGAGGCCGCGGCCGAGGGCCCGCTTCATCACCGCGCCGATCGGCTTCGCGTCCTCGCCGCTGCCGTTGAACGGCACGAGCGGCTCTCGCGTCTCGCGGTTCTTGACGAGCTCGATGCCCCAGAAGCAGCCGAGCCCCCGCACCTCGCCGACCGACGGATGCTTCTGCGCCAGCCTGCCGAGCTCGGCCCGGAACACCTCGCCCATCGCCGCGGCGTTCTCGACGATGCCCTCCTCCTGGAACGCCTCGATCGAGGCGACGCCGGACGCGCATGCGAGCGGATGGCCGCTGTAAGTGAGGCCGCCGGCGAAGAACTTGTCCCGGACCCAGTCGGCGATCGGCTCCCGGACGATCATCGCGCCGAGCGGGACGTAGCCCGAGTTGATGCCCTTGGCGACGGTGAGGATGTCGGGGACGACGCCCCAGTTGTCGACCGCGAACCATTTGCCGGTGCGACCAAAGCCGGCCATCACCTCGTCGGCGATCAGCAGGATCCCGTGCCGGTCGCACACCTCGCGGATCGCCTGCAGGTAGCCGTCCGGCGGCACGATCACGCCGTTCGTGCCGGTGACCGGCTCGAGGATCACCGCCGCGACCGTGTGCGCGCCCTCGTACTGAAGGATCTCCTCCAGATGCGGGGCGCCGGTGCACACCGGGCACGGGTCGGGATGGCCGGCGGGACAGCGGTACGTGTAGGGGTCGAACATGCGCACGACGCCGGGCAGGCCCGGCTCGGCGGCCCAGCGGCGCGGGTCGCCGGTGAGCGTGATCGCGCCGCCGGTTGCGCCGTGATAGCTCCGGTAGCGGGCGATGATCTTGTGGCGGCCGGTGTACCAGCGCGCGAGCTTGATCGCGTTCTCGTTCGCCTCGGCGCCGCCGTTCGTGAAGAACGACATCGTCAGGTCGCCCGGCGTCACCTCGGCGAGGAGCTTGCCGAGCCGCGAGCGCGACTCCGTCGCCATCGGCGGCCCGATCGTGGCGAGCTTCTCCGCCTGGTCCTTGATCGCCTGCACCACCTTCGGGTGCGAGTGCCCGATCGAGACGTTCACGAGCTGCGACGCGAAATCGAGGTAGCGGTTGCCGTCGTAATCCCAGAAGTAGCGGCCTTCGGCGCGCTCGACCGCGATCGGGTTGATCGCGTTCTGGACGCTCCACGAGTAGAGGACGTAGCGCTTCGCGTCCTCGACGATCTGCTTGCCCAGCTCGGTTTTGGTCTCCGTCGTCGCCATGGCGTTGATCCTACAAGCGGTCGCTGTAGAGGTGGATGTCGCCGTGGCGCTCGAACCCGAAGCGGTCGAGCGCCGGCGCCGACATGGGCCCGGCCTGCACGACGAGCACCGGCGTACCTCGCTCCACCGCGTGGTTCCAGCGCGCATGGACCAGCGCGCGATACACGCCCCGGCCGCGCGCTTCGGGAAGGACGGCGCCGCCGTAGCGCGCGACGGCCGTCGGCAGGGCGATCGCACGCCCGACCCCGACGCGGCGGCCGCCGAGGAACGCGGTGAAGTGGTGGACCGTGCCGTGTGCATACATCTCGTCGTACCGCTCGATATCGAGCTCGCGCCGCCCGGCGCGCTCCTCCGCGCTCAGCTGCCAGACGTCCCAGTCGACCTCGACCGCGGCGGCGTAGTCGTCGACGGTCTCGACCCGCCGTACCTCGACGCCGGCTGCCCCCGGCGGCTCCGTCGAGCAGGTCATGCCCGTGAGCGTCGGCGGGTCGTCGCTGCGGGCCAGCCCGAGCTCGAGCAGCTGCTCGGCGAGCTCCGCGGGCTCGGCGCGCCAGCCGAGCCACCACTCGACGTCGCGGTGCCCCCGGCGGCGCGACTCCGCCCGCGACCATTCGACGGTCGCGGCCGCGTCGTCGACGCGGTAGGGATGCAGGTTCGCGCTCCTGAGGCCGGCGATGTAGACGAATCCATCGCGTTCGACGGTCTCGAAGGCCGCCCGCGGCAGGAGATGCACCTCCGTGTGCTCGGCCAACTCTGCGAGCGAGGACCGCGGTACGCTGGACCCGACCACGTGAGGAGGATCCCATGACGGACGTCGTCGAGGCACCCGCAGCAGTCAAGCCCATCAACCACTGGATCGGGGGCCGGCCGTACGCCGGGCGGTCCGGACGCACCGGGCCGGTGTTCAACCCGGCTGCGGGCGAGCAGACGGGCGCCGTCGACTTTGCGTCCGTCGAGGAGGTCGACCGGGCCGTCCAGGCGGCGAAGCAGGCGTTCCCGGCATGGCGCGCGCTCTCGCTCGCGAAGCGCGCGGAGCTCTTCTTCGCGATCCGCGAGCTCTTCCACGACAAGCGCGAGGAGATCGCGAAGATCCTGACGCGCGAGCACGGCAAGGTGCTGTCCGACGCGCTGGGCGAGGTCACGCGCGGGCTCGAGGTGATCGAGTTCTGCTGCGGCATCCCGCACCTGCTGAAGGGCGGCATGACGGAGCAGGCTTCGACCGGCGTCGACGTCTACTCGATCCGGCAACCGCTCGGCGTCGCGGCCGGCATCACGCCGTTCAACTTCCCGGCAATGGTCCCGATGTGGATGTGGGCTCCGGCGCTCGTGACCGGCAACACGTTCGTGCTCAAGCCATCCGAGAAGGATCCCTCCGCGTCGGTCTACGCGGCGCAGCTGTTGCAGGAGGCCGGTGTGCCGGACGGCGTCTTCAACGTCATCCACGGTGACAAGGTCGCCGTCGACGCGATCCTCGAGCATCCGGACATCGCCGCCGTGTCGTTTGTCGGCTCCACGCCGATCGCGAAGTACGTCTACGAGACGGCAACGGCGAACGGCAAGCGCTGCCAGGCGCTCGGCGGTGCGAAGAACCACATGATCGTCCTGCCGGATGCGGACATCGACATGGCGGCGGACGCGGCGGTCTCGGCCGCGTACGGGTCGGCCGGCGAGCGCTGCATGGCCGTCTCGATGGTCGTCGCGGTCGGCGACGTGGCCGATCCGCTGATCGATGCGATCAAGCAACGCATCCCGAAGGTCAAGGTCGGTGACGGCATGAACTCCTCGAGCGAGATGGGTCCGCTGATCACGCGCGAGCATCGCGACAAGGTCGCGTCGTACATCGGCGCCGACGACGGCGCGAAAGTCGTCGTCGACGGCCGCGAGTCTGCGCCGGAGGACGGGTTCTTCCTCGCGCCGACGCTGATCGACGACGTCAAGCCGGGCATGAAGGCCTACGACGACGAGATCTTCGGTCCCGTGCTCGGCGTCACGCGGGTCGCGAGCTACGACGACGCGGTCAGCCTCGTCAACGACAACCCGTACGGCAACGGCACCGCGATCTTCACGCGCGACGGCGGCGTCGCCCGACGGTTCCAGTTCGAGGCGCAGGCCGGCATGGTGGGCGTCAACGTCCCGATCCCGGTCCCGGTCGCGTACTACTCGTTCGGCGGCTGGAAGTCGTCGCTGTTCGGCGACCGGCACCTCTACGGGCCGGAGGGAATCGACTTCTACACGCGCACGAAGGTCGTCACCTCGCGGTGGCCGGATCCGGCCACCTCGAAGGTCGATCTGGGCTTCCCACAAACACGCTGAGTTTGCATTTTGCGAGTCCCGGCAAGGGGATTCGTAATGGATGAACGCGAGGCGGTGAACCGCGCGGTTGCGGAGCATTTGGAGCGCCTGCGCCGGCGCCTTGCCGAAGGGAAATCGGAGATCGAGCGGCTGCGCGCTTCGGTCGACGAGACGCATGAGCATCTCGCGGGGATGAGCCGCTGGATCGAGCAGACCGACGATCACCTCGTCCGGGAGCGGGCGCGCCGCAAGGGCGAGCAGCCGCCGGACGAATCCGGCTAGTTGCTGGTGAACGTGACGCGGCGGCCGTCGAGTCGCGTCTCGGCGGGCGTCGTCTCGGCGATCACGCGGCCGCGGCGGATGACCCAGCGCCGCGTGGCGCGCAGTCGGATCACCTCGAGCGCGTCGGGTGCGTCGAAGACGACGCAGTCTGCCGGCTTGCCTTCCTCGATTCCGTACTCGTCCTCGAGCGCGAGCGTCCGCGCGCCGCGCTCGGTCGCACACCGCAGCATCTCGGCGATCTCTTCGCGGCCGCTCATGTACGTGAAGTGCAGCGCGAGGTGCGCCGCGTCGACGAGATCGGCCTTGCCCAGCGAGTACCACGGGTCCATGATCACGTCGTTGCCGAGCGAGACGTTGACGCCCTCGGCGAGGAGTTCCTTCAGCTGCGCGAACCCGCGTCGCTTCGGGTACGGGTCGAGGCGACCCTGGATGAGCGAGTTCGCATACGGGTTGACGACGACGTTGATGCCGGCGCGCTTGAGGAAGCCGCGCAGCTTCGACGAGTAGTACGGCTCGTACGACCCCATCGCGGTGCAGTGACTCGCCGTCACGCGGCCGGCGAGACCGTGCTTGACGGTGTCGTCCGCCATCACCTCGAGGAAGCGGCTCGCCGGGTCGTCGGTCTCGTCGCAGTGGACGTCGATGCGCCGGTGGTGCTGCTTCGCGAGCTCGAACACGCGATGCACTTCCTTCAGTCCGAGCTCGCTCGTGGGCTCGTAGTGCGGGATGCCGCCGACGCAGTCGACACCGAGCCTGATCGCGTTCTCGAGCCGTTCCTCGTCGCCCTCGCGCGCGTAGATGCCGTCCTGGGGGAACGCCGTCACCTGGATCGTGCAGAGCTCGGCGAGCTCGTCGCGCACGCGCAGGAGCCCGCGCACCATCGCCTCGTTCTCGCCCGAGACGTCGGCGTGCGCGCGGATGAAGAGCGTCCCCTGGGCCGCCGACCAGCGCACGATCTCGGCCGCGCGGTCGAAGACGTCCTGCTCGGTCAGCGAGGGCTTCAGCTCACCCCAGACGTGGATGCCCTCGATCAGCGTTCCGCTCTCGTTGAACCGAGGCCGCCCGACCGTCAGAGACGCATCGAGGTGCAGGTGACAGTCGACGAGCGGCGGGGTGACGAGCCTCCCTTCGACGTCGATCGTCCGCCGCGGCTCGCCGCCGGAGACGAACCGCCCGCCGTCGACGTGCAGCTCGACGACGGAACCGTCCATCAGGCGCGCGTTCGTCAGCGTGAGGTCGATCACTGCGCGAGCCTAACCGCCGCGCGCAGGATCACCGTCCTTTCGTGTGTGCAGGGGTGGGTTTGACCGTCAGCGAGACCAGGACGTGTGCGCTCGTACCGGCCCGGTCCGAGACTTCGAGCGGCAGATTGAAGGTGCCAGCATGCGGCGTGCCGGTGAGCTCACCGCCGGCGGAGAGGTGCAGTCTCGCTCTGCGCAGCGACGCACTCTTTGCCCGCCAGCGCAGCGGGCCGACTCCTCCGTCGGCACGTAGTTGCCGATCGAAGCGGACACCCGCGCGCCCGCGCAGACTCTGGTGAGTGGGAACGGCGAGTGTCGCGGGGGCGGGCGGCGGAGGAGAGAACGTGTCGGCGATCGCCTGGCGGATGAAGGTCGCGATCGCGACTCCGCCCGCCGGCACCAGGTGAATCCCGTCGGTCTGGTACCAGTCGAGGTTAGACGCGGAGACGCTGTTCCAGTCGAGGACGCGGAGCTCCTGATGATGCTGCGCCGCGGCGCGGAGGACGGCGTTCTTTGCGGCGAACTCGGGCTTCACCTCGTGCAGGTTGACCCAGAGAACATGCTGCACGGCGCGGTCTCGGAGGGTGTCGAGCGTGAGCTCGACATCGCCCGCGAAGTTGTCCGGCAGGTCGTTGTAGCCGTCGACGATCACGACGATCGAGCCGAGGTCGCCCGAGCTGTTGATCACGCTGAGCGTCGTCGGCGCGTGGGATCCGTCGAATTCGCAGCTTTCGCCGTTCAGACGCCGGCAGACGGCAGCATCGATCTGCATGTCGAGTCCATCCGTCAGGAGGGCCTGCGCCGGCTCGTTGCTCCAGGTGACGGCGGTCAGGATGGAGTCCGAGATCACCGTCACCCGCGGTGCCGAACCCGAGGCGCCGGCCACTCCGGGCAAGAATCCGGTCGAAGCCAGGACGGTGACGAGCACAGCGACGGCTGCGCTGAAGCGGCGGCGAAGAGACATTGGGCGGCGTGAGCGCGGCAACGCTCACAGGTGCCGCAACGTAGCAGGACCTTCACGGCCGGAAATCCCTCGACAGGGGGTCTCGGCCAGACGGCCTCAGCATTGGTCGCGGAGCGAGGGCCCCCGACGTCCGTCGGCCTCGCTGCGAGCCGCCTTGTGGAAAGTTCGTCACGCTTTCGTTACGTCGTTTGGCGCAGGCATTTCGGCTCGCCGCCTTGGTCTGCGCCGCACCGAGAACGTCGTTTGGCGACGGGCCTTGGCCCTGCGGGACGCGTCCGAACAAGGTCGAGCCTTTTCGCGCCTCACGGCCTGAGCTTGCGTTCGACGCCGACGTCCGTCCGCATCGCCTCGAGCCAGCCGGCCCGCAGGGAGGCGAGGAGCTCCTGGCCGATGCGGAAGCCTTCGTCGTGGCGCGCGACGACCTCCGCGCCGCGGCTGCGGCCCTCCGCGAGCACGGCCGTCTCGTCGATGCCGGTCACGCGCCTGTCGCGCACACGCCATTCACCGCCGACCAGCACCGAGTCGACGGCGAGCGTCGTCGAGCCTAGGGCCAGCTGTCGCAGTGGGTCGTTGAGCGGCGTGAAGACGATCGATTCGAGATCGAGCAGCACGAGGTCCGCACGACGGCCGGCCTCGATCGCGCCGAGGCCTTCGCGGTCGCCCGCCGCGGTCGCGCCGCCGGTCGTCGCGAGCGCCCACGTCTGCGCCGCACCGAGCCACTCCTCGTAGTCGATCTCCAACAGCTTGTGCAACAGCGCGGCCGTCTTGAGCGTCGCGAACATGTCGTTGCCGTCGTTCGAGGACATGCCGTCGGTGCCGAGCGCGACGTTGACGCCGTGTCTCAGCAGCTCCGGCACCGGTGCGATGCCCGAGCCGAGCTTCATGTTCGACACCGGGTTGTGCACGATCGTGACGCCGCGGTCGCGCACCAGCTCGATGTCCGACGGCGTCAGCCAGACGCCGTGCTCGAAGCAGACGCGCGGCGACAGGAAGCCGATCGAATCCATGTGCTCGGGAAGCGTGCGGCCGTACATCCGCCGCCCGGACACGGCCTGCATCCGCGTCTCGAGCACGTGGATGTGGATCATCAGGTCGAGCTCTTCGGCGAGCGCGGCGCAGCCGGCGAGCAGCTCATCCGTGCAGCGCTGCGGGCCCGACGGGGCGGGGCAGATCGAGATCCCCTCCTCCGGCCGGTGGAAGCGCTCGACCGCGTCCCGCGTCAGGTCGGCCCACTCGTCCCACGAAGGCGGCTTCTCGCGCTCGAGACGCTCGATCAGCGATCGCGACACGAGCCCCTCGTCGAGGACGACGGTCTCGTGGTAGGCCCGGTCGCCCATCCCGATCGCGATCAGCGCGCGCAGGCCGAGGTCGCGGTACGCCCGCACGACCGGCTCGAGCGCGTCGTCGGTGTCATAGAGGAAGTCGACGACCGTCGTCGCGCCCGAGCGCAGCATTTCGATCCCGCCGAGCAGCGTGCGCACATAGATCTCTTCCGCCGACTGCCGCGGCGCGGCGAGCACCGGGTACGAGAAGAGCATCCACGGCTCGAGCGGCAGGTTGTCCCAGAGCCCGCGGAACCAGTTCTCGTTCGAGTGGGCGTGCGCATTGACCATGCCGGGCACGACCGCGAACCGCGTGCAGTCCACGACCCCACTTTGTGTTGACTCAACACTAACTCCGACGGAGACGATCCGTCCCTCGTCCACGACGACGTCGGCGCGGTCGAAGTGACCCGCGCCGACGTCGACGAGCCCGTTCCGGAGGACGATCAGCTGTCCGTCGGCTCCATCACCGCGGCGCCCGCGATCCCCGCAGGCAACGGTGTGCCGCCGCGGGCGACGTCGATCACGGCATCGGATTCGAACGGCCGGTTGTCGAGCGAGTGCGGGAACCCGAGGAGCTCGCGCACGTCCGCCGTCCGGCTGACGGCGACGAGCCCCGCGTAGAGCACGCCCGCGATCAGCCAGCACTCGAGCGGGATCGGCCCCCAGTTCCGCGCCGAGTCGTAGACGTTCAGGCTGCCCGGCAGGATCGCGCTCGCGATCGCGCCGTACCCGACCGCGACGAGCAGCGCGACGATCGCCGGCCAGTTCGCGAGCCGCGTCTGCTCCCACGCCGGCACCGCGTCGAGCGGCCGCGAGATCCTGAACCAGCGCGGCAGCAGGAAGTGGTCGACCGCCATGATCGTCGTCGCGCACGGCACGGTGATCGCGAGGAACGTCGCGACGTCGAACCAGCCGTTGACGAACTTGTAGTTCACGAGGTAGCCCGCGAGCGCGCCGCCGGCCGCCACGATCAGGCACGTGTAGATGCGGCGCCAGCCCGGCACGTTGCCGATCAGGTTCTGCCCCGCGTTGACCGATTCGTAGTAGTTGCCGTCGTTGATCGCGAACTGGCCGATCGTCGCGATGATGAACGCGAGGAAGAAGACGCCGAACAGCGAGTAGTGCACGCTGAAGTTGAACGCGTTGTCCGGGCCGCCGGCGAGCTTCGCCATCATCCAGCCCGCCATCGTGAAGAGGAGGAACCAGACGAGCGCGAAGGCGTAGGTCGGCAGCGGCCAGGCGAAGCGCGGCCTGCCGTAGCGCCAGAAGTCCGGCTCGTTGCCCCACATCGAGAAGCCGATCACCGCGACGACCGCGACCCAGAAGGGCAGCGACCCGGCCGGCGAGCCGCCGAGGTTGCCGCCGTCCGCGATGAACCCCTTCGCGACCATGTAGATGCACCACACGATCAGGATCGGCGTCACGAGATAGCGCGCGAAGACGCTGATCCCCGTGAACCCGAAGAGGTTGTTGAGGATCATCACGGCCGCGAGGACGATCGTGATCGCCTCGACGTGCCCCCAGCCGTAGAAGCCGTGCCACAGCTGCGCGAGCAGCCCGGCCTGGAACCCGACCCAGCCGAGCGGCGCGATCAGGACGAAGAGCGAGACGATCCCGGAGCCGAGTCGGCCGAACACGGAACGCGTCAGGAGCGCGTGGGTCTGCCCCGTCCGCGACCCGAGGTACGACCCGACCATCGCGTACGCGACGTAGATCGCGTAGCCGAGAATCGTGACGAACACCGTCTTGGCGAGGCTGAAGCCGCCGCCGTAGATCTCGAAGCCGAGCACCATGTAGGAGAAGCCGGCGACGAACGTCGTCCAGAGTCCCATGAAGTGCCACATCGGCCGCCGGTGGTCGAGCGGGACGATCGTCGTCGAGTAGTCGTGCTCGATCGACGCCTCGAGCTCCCTGCGCTCGAACGCGAGGTCTTCACGAAAATCGTCGACGTCAGTCGCGATCTCGTGCACGTGCGTATCCGACATCCTGCCTCCTCGATTGTGCGAGATGCACCGAGATTACGACGCCGGTCGGCGTGAGGGCCGGGGGGACGGCCGGAGCCGCCCCCGGCCCTCGTCGCCTATGCGGCCGCGAGCGCCGCGGGCTTGAGCTCCTCGCCGAACTTGGCGCGCTTGACGAACTGCCCGCTGCCGGGCTTGGCCAGCAACCGGTCGCCCTCGACGAGGACGCTCCCGCGCAGCAGGACGACCTCGGGCGAGCCCGTCACCTCCGTCCCCTCGAAGAGGTTGTAGTCCGACCTCGAGTGGTGGGTGGAGGCGGAGATCGTCACGGTCTTCTCCGGGTCGAAGACGACCACGTCGGCGTCCGAGCCGACGGCGAGCGTGCCCTTCCGCGGGTAGAGCCCGAAGAGCTTCGCCGGGTTCGTGCAGAGCAGCTCGACCATGCGGTTCAAGGAGATCCGCCCCTCGCGCACGCCGAAGTGGTGGATCATGTGCAGCCGGTTCTCCAGCCCCGGCGCGCCGTTCGGGATCTGCCGGAAGTCGTGCAGCCCGGCGTCCTTCTGCCCCTTGAACAGGTACGCGCAGTGGTCGGTCGAGATCGCCTGCAGGACGTTCGTCCGCACGGCGTTCCACAGCACCTCTTGATTGTCCTTCGGGCGGGGCGGCGGCGTGTAGACGTACTTCGCGCCCTCGAAGTCGGGGCGGTCGAGGAACGACTGGTCGACGAAGAAGTACTGCGTACACGTCTCGCCGTAGACGTCCCAGCCTTTCTCGCGCGCGATCGCGATCGGCTCCGCCGACTCCTTGCACGAGACGTGCACGACGTACAGCGGTGACCCTGCGACGCGTGCCAGCTGGATTGCGCGGTTCGTCGCCTCGCCCTCGAGCTCCGGCGGGCGGGTGAGCGCGTGAAACCTCGGCTCCACGTTGCCGGCCTCGACCGCCTGGGTCATCAGCACCTCGATCGCGTCGCCGTTCTCGGCGTGCACCATCACGAGCGCGCCCGTCTCGGCTGCGACCTGCATCGTCTTGAACAGCGTCTCGTCGTCGACCATCAGCGAGTCCTTGTACGCCATGAAGAGCTTGTACGAGGTCACGCCGTGGTCCTCGGGAAGGCGCGCGAGCTCCTCGAGCGTGCCGCCCTCGCGGAGGTCCGTGACGGCGATGTGGAAGCCGTTGTCGATGAGCGCCTTTCCTTCACGTTTGGCGTGCCAGGCCTCGAGCGCGTCGCCGAACGTCTGCCCCTTGCCCTGGATGCAGAAGTCGACGTGCGTCGTCGTGCCGCCGAACGCGGCGGCGGTGTGGCCGGACTCGAAGTCGTCGATCGTCGTCTCGCCGCGCCACGGCATCTCGAGGTGCGTGTGCGGGTCGACGGCGCCCGGCAGGACGTACTTGCCGCTCGCGTCGATCACCTTGTCCGCGGAGACGTCCAGCGACTCGCCGATCAGGGAGATGCGCTCACCCTCGATGAAGACGTCGGCGACGTAGTCGTCCGCCGCGGTGATGACGCGGCCACCCTTGATCAACACGGACATTCGAAACTCCTTCCTCGCGCCGAACCTGGTTCGCCCGTGGGCGAACCAGGTTCGAGCGTTCTCGTCCTACTTGCCGCCCGGTGTCACCTTGACCGAGATCGGCTTGAACTTCGTGCCGTAGATGTCAGTCGACCCCTTGAGCTGGTTCAGGGCCTGGTCGGTGTACTGGTAGGTGACCGCGCCCTTCGGAAGCTTCTTGATGACGCCGTAGGTCTTCGCGATCAGCGCCGTCGAGTTGACCGCCTTGGGCGGCACGTGCCCGATGCCGCTCGTGTTCGGCCACACGAGCTTGTTGATCTCGTTCATCTGCCAGAGCTGGTGGCCGTGACCGAGAGCCGTCCCGTTCTTGAGGACGATGCTCGTGCAGTCGGCGACGTGATCGCGGCAGAAGATCCACCCCTGGAACGACGCCTTGAGGAAGTTGACGATCGTCGTCTTGTTCGCCGGGTCGTTCAGGTACTTCTCGGTGGTGAAGATGTTGTCCTCGAGCATTCCAGTCCCGACCTGCGGGCTCGCCATCTTGAAGACGTTGAGGTCGTTCAGCGTGTAGAGCTTGCCGGTCTTCGGGTTCTTCGTCTCGAGCACCTGGGCGAGCTCGTTGTAGGTCATCGCCGCGGCTGCGTCGATCTTCCGCTGCAGGAACAGGTTCATGTCGAACGGCTGGTTGACGATCCGGACCTGGCTCGACTTGGCCGGGTTGATGCCGTTCTTGTTCAGCGCCGCGAAGAGCTCGGGCTGGTTGCCGCAGCACCAGACGCCGACCTTCTTGCCGCGCATCTTCGCGATCGACGTGATGCGGGAGTCCTTCCACGTCAGCTCGGTCATCCCGGAGCGCGCGAACACCTGCGCGATCGAGACGATCTTGCCGCCCTTCTCGCGTGTGGCGAAGAGGTTCGGGAGCCAGTCGAGACCGAACTGCGCCTGGCCGCCCAGCACGGTCTGCTCCGGCGTGATGTCGGGGCCGCCGACCTTCAGCGTCACGTCGAGCCCCGCGTTCTTGTAGTAGCCCTTCGCGACCGCCGCGTAGTACCCCGCGAACTGCGACTGCGTCACCCACTTGAGCTGCAGCGTCACCTTGGTGAGCTTCGGCGCAGCCTGCGCGCGCGACATGCCGAGAGCCGCCGTCGCAGCAGCCCCGACGACGATGATCGCCCCGAGGGCGAGGAGGGTCCTTCTCTTCATGCATTACCCCTTTCCTGACGGGTTGGGTCCCACTGGAGGGTGTATCGCTCCACGAGCGAGACGGCGACGTAGAGCAGCACGCCGAGGATGCTGGCGGTGAGGATCGCCGCCCAGGCCGTCTCGAAGTCGAAGAGCGAGACGGAGTTCTTGATCGTGATCCCGAGCGAGCCGAACGTCCCGAAGTAGTCGCTCACGATGGCCCCGATCATCGCGAGGACGGTTGCGACTTTCAATGCCGAGAACACGAAGGGAAGCGCGGTCGGAACGCGGACGCGGCGGAAGATGTCGAGCTCGCTCGCCGCGTAGGAGCGCATCAGGTCGACCTGCGCCGGCCGCACCGACGTGAGCCCGCGCAGCGTGTTGACGAGCACCGGGAAGAAGCACAGGACGCCTGCCGTCGCCATCCTCGGCGCCGGTGACAGCGGATCGAACCAGGCGTTGAAGATCGGCGAGAACGCGATGATCGGGACCGCGTTCGCGGCGATCGCGATCGGCATCAGCGCGTCGCCGAGCCGCCGGAAGCGCGCCAGCACGATCGCCATCACGATGCCGAGCCCCGACCCGATCGCGAAGCCGCCGAGCGCTTCCTTCAGCGTCAGCCAGCCGGCGCTCCAGAGGGCCGAGCGCTGCGTCCAGAACGCCGAGACGATCGCGCCCGGCTTCGGCAGCAGGAACTTCTGGATGTTGAAGGCGTCGATCGCGAGCTGCCAGACGACGATCGCTAGGAAGAAGACGACGATCGCCGGCACCCAGTCGCCGGCCTTCGTGCGCACGGACGCCGCGACGGTCCCGCGCGGCGTCGGTTGGGCGACGACAGCCATCTACGCCGTCTCCTCCGCGAGCACGGAGCCGTGCTCGTCCGCGCCGACGCCTCGCAGCAGCTCACGCACCTCGGTGACGTGCTCGAAGTAGCGTGGGTCTTCGCGCGTGTCGACCGATCGCGGCTGCGGGAGGTCGATGTTGACGAGACCGGCGATGCGGCCCGGGCGCGGGCTCATCACGACCACGCGTGTCGAGAGGAACACCGCTTCCGAGATCGAGTGCGTGACGAACACGATCGTCGACTCCATGCGCCGCCACAGCTCGAGCAACTCGATGTTCAATCGCTCGCGCGTCATCTCGTCGAGCGCGCCGAACGGCTCGTCCATCAGCAGCAGCGCCGGCTCGAACGCGAGCGCGCGGGCGATCGCGACGCGCATCTGCATGCCTCCCGACAGCTGCCACGGGTAGTGGTCGCCGAAGCCCTGCAGCTCGACGACCCGCAGCATCTCGTCGACGCGGCCCTTGCGCTTGCTGCGCTCCCAGCCGAGCATCTCGAGCGGGAGCGAGACGTTCTTCGCGACGGAGCGCCAGTCGAAGAGCACCGAGTCCTGGAAGACCATCCCGTAGTCGTGGTCGAGCCGCGCCTGGTGCGAGCTCTTGCCGTTCACCTCGATCGTCCCCGCCGACGGCTGGATCAGGTCGCCGATCACGCGGAGGAGCGTGGACTTCCCACATCCGGACGGCCCGATCATCGAGACGAACTCCCCGGGCGCGATCTCCAGGTCGATTCCCTGCAGCGCCGTGACGTTTCCCTTGGGGAACGTCTTCGTCAGCCCGTTGATCGAGACGACGTTCACGCCACGTGCTCCGGCGCCCGGCGGACGACGACCTTCTCCGCGAGCACGATCAC
>JABFWJ010000168.1 GCA_013362295.1 Thermoleophilia bacterium | reverse complement strand
ACCGACGGCGGCCGCCGACGCCGCCGTCTTCAACGCGTCGCCGGGCTGGAAGGTGATTCCGTCGCCGTCGTGCTCCGGTGTCATCGGTCCTCCAGGCGTGGACGGGCGAGCTCGAGCCGCTCGAGCAGCTCGTCCTCGATCCGGTCGTACTCGACCTCGCTCAGCTCACCGCGCTCGAGCGCGGCCTCGGCGTCGAGCAGGAGCCTGCGAACGGTCCGCTCGTCGTCCAGCTCGCGCTCTGCCTGCGCGGCGAGCTGTTCCGCGATCCAGACCGTCCCGCGAACCGGCGCGAGCGGCAGCAGCAGAAGTCCGGTGAAGAGGCCCACGGCGCTCAGGCTCCCCCGCCCGGTGTGAGCGAGACGAAGCTATGGGGCGGCATCGGACCGATGAGGTCGAACGAGATGCGCCCGCCGTGTCCGGTTGCGAGCGTGTCGGCCGCGGCTTCGAACTTCCGCAGCCGGCGCCGTTCGACTAGGAACGAGGCGCGGACGACCTCGAGCTCCTCGCGCGGTTCTTCGACCTGCAGCTCGAGCGCATGGCCGACGAGCGACGCGACGATCTCGTCGGCCGCTGCGGCGCGTTTGGCCGCCAGCGTGCGCGCGACCGCCTCGCCGAGCTCGACGCGGCGCGGGTCGGCGCCGGTCGCCGTACTGGTCGCGTCGCGCAGGGCGGCGATCCGCGGGTCTCCTTGCACGATCTCCGCGAGGATCGCGTGCTCGAGGAAGCTCGCGCGCAAGCGCAGCTCGCCGAGCCCTTCGAAGGCCTGCAGCAATGCGACGAGCTCTTCGTACCGCTCCGCCAGCAGCTCGTCGACGGCGGCCGCGGAATCCAGCACGGTCCCGAAACGGAATGGAAGAACCGGCGCCTTCGTATACGCGGCTTGCAGCACCTCGGAGTGCCGGAGCAGGTCGCGGCGTTTCGCGCGCAGCGGACCGCCGCCCGCGCCGCTCACGATCGCGGCGAGCTCGCCGTGCTCGAGCACCTTGACCTCGGCGTCTGCAACTCCGGGCCCCCGCGCGTCTCCACGGCCGGACCAGGTCAGCCCGTAGACGTAGATGCTTCCGGCAGCGATCCGTTGCTGGGCCGCGGAGTCGGTGGCAGCCATCGATCAGTCCTTGTTCGACGGCTTCGTCGAGGGCTCGCCGCTGTCTCCGGAGAACGCCTTCTTCGCGCCCTCGAGCATTCCCTTGCCTTTGCCGTCGGAGCCGCCGTCGCGCAACTCCGCCAGGCCTGCGGCTTCGGTCTGTGTGAGGTCGAGCCGATTTACGGCCTCGGCGAAGCGCAGGTACGTGTCGACGCTCGCGATCACGATGCGCGCGTCGATCGTGATCAGCTCGATCCCGATCACCGCGACCCGGACGTACGCGTCGATCACGAGGCCCTTGTCGAGGATCAGGTCGACGACGTCCGCGAGCCCGCTCGGGCTCGGCGCACGCTGCAGGTAGTTCGAAGCGGTGCCGTGCGTTGCGATCGCCATCTCTCCTCCTAGCGCTTCGAGGTCGCTTTACGCCGCGCCGCGCGGGCTTCAGCGCGCTGCTTCACGTGACGGTCGAGGTCGGCCTGCGACAGGGCGCCGGTGCGCCGCTGCGCGCCGCCGCCGGGTGCGACGTCCTTCGCCCGCTGCGTGAGTCCTTCCGCGAGGTCGCCGACGTTCTCGGCGGCCGACTTCGCGCGCGCCGGGATCTCCTCGACGGCTGCCCCCGCGCCGTTCGCTGCCTCCTTGAGCTTCGGCAGCACCTTCTCCTCGAACAGACGCGGTCCCTTCTTGGCCGCGTACCCGGCCGCGGCGCTGGCCGCCGTCGCGACGATCGGCATCAGCGCCTTCTGCGCCAGCCGGCGGCCGAACTCTCCCTTCCTGTTCGTGTCGCCCGCACTCGTGTCGCTCGATTCCGCCATCGGAGCCTCCTCTCCGCCGTCGCTCATTTGTCATCTCCGCCGTCGTGCACGCGCGACGCGATCTCTCGCGCCGCCGCAGCCGCCGCCGTGATCGCGGCTGCCGCCGCAGCTCCCTTCATGGCAGTGCGCAGGGTCGAGCTGTCCGGCAGCAACTTGTCCTCGGCCCCCTCGATCGCGCCCTTCGTCATCTCCTCCGAGCCCTTCTCCTGCAGCTCCGGCAGGCCGGCCAGCTCGGTCTCGGTCAGGTCGAGCCGGTTCACGGCCTCGGCGAAGCGCAGGTACGTGTCGACGCTCGCAACCACGATGCGCGCGTCGATCGTGACCAGCTCGATGCCGATCACCGCGATCCGCACGTACGCGTCGATCACCAGCCCCTTGTCGAGGATCAGGTCGACGACGTCCGCGAGCCCGCTGGGGCTCGGCGCACGCTGCAGGTAGTTCGAAGCGGTGCCGTGCGTTGCGATGGCCATCGTCAGCTCCTCGAGCCGGCCGACTGCCGGCGCTCCTTCCGGCCGCTTTCACGTTCGCGGCGCGCGCCCTCGCGCTCGGGGTCGGGCCGGTAGGCCGCGGGGCGATAGTCGATGCCCTTCGCGTCTTTCATCTCGACGTGCGCCTTGAACCGCGCGAGATCCGCCTCCACGGCGCGTTTCACGAAGCGGAGTCCCGAAGCCATCTTCTCGAGCACGCCGTTCGGCTCGAACTCCATGTCGACCATCACCCGCGTGAGGTTCTCGTCGAGCCGGTGGAACGTGACGACGCCGTAGTGCGACATCCCGCTCGTCGTCTGCCACGCGATCCGATCGTTCTTGCGCCGATCGGTGATGCGGCCTTCCCATTCGCGCGTGCTGAACCAGATCTTTTCCTGCCAGCGCACCTCGTTGTCGCCTTCGCGGTGCACGTCACGCACGCGATGCATGAACTTCGGGAACTCGTCGAAGTTCGTCCATTCGTCGTACGCCTTCGCGACGGGAACCGCGACATCCGTCCAGCGCTGCACCGGCAGCCGGCGCGTCTTCTTCTGACCGCCGCCTCCGCCGGGTATCGCCTTCGAGGCGAGCTTGCCGAGCAGGCCCTGGCCTCCTTGCAGGCCCGAGGCCGCGCCTTCCGCAGCCTTCCGGCCGAGCCTCGCGGCCCCGTCCTCGCCTTTCCGCTCGCTCGCATCGGTGAGGCGCCGGACGAGGTCCGGGCCCTTCGACACCGCGACAGCACCGACGGCGCTGAGCGCGGCCGGCAGGAGCAACTCTTTCGACTTCAGCGCGTCGAGGACGGATGATCCGTCGGTCTCGACACCGCCGTTCTGTTCGGCCATCTCATACCTCGCTTCAAGTCTGCGGTCGGCGGCGAGGCGTCTCCGGCAATGCGAGTCGATCTACTCGACATGTGCGGCGCCACCAGGATCGGGATTACGGATCAGTCCGCCCGCCCGCGGTGATTCGCCCTTGGTGCGCTGCACGGATGTCCCAACCGACGCCGAGGCGCACTCGCTAGTCGCTCTGCGGAACACTACGTCTCCCCTTCCGCTCGCTTTCTCGCATCAAACGCGCGAAGCGCCGTCGCGGTTACGGGACGATCACCGATCGTTGCGCGACGCGGCGTATTGCTCAGCGACGGACTTCGGAACGACAAAGGCCCAGGCGTCCTCGATCAGCTCCCGCAGCTCGTCCGCGTCGATCGCCGCAAGGCGCACGTGCACCCAGTGGTAGCGCAGGTCGGACCGGCTCGGCAGCGAGAACTTGTCCGGCTCGGCGTCGACGAGCGCGGCGCGCCACTCCTTCGGGAACGCGAAGCCCATCACGGTTCCGTCCCGCGAGAAAGACAGATACACGATCCGGCCGATTCGAAACTTCACGCGGCCGCGCACGAACGCCTCGCTGCTGCGAGGAAGCGTTCGCGCGAGCTCGCACGCATCGTCGATCGACACCATCGGCGCTCAACGATCAGGATACGGGCGTGGCATCGCTTCACCACGTCAGCATCCCGGTCACCGATCTCGATCGTTCGCGGATGTTCTATCGCGAGATTCTCGGACTGCGCGAGATCGAGCGGCCGCCCTTCGATTTTCCGGGAGCGTGGTTCGCGCTGGGAGACGGTGAGCTCCACCTCATCGGCGACGCGCCGAGCCCGACGGTCCGCGGGGGCAAAGGCATCGATACGCGCGACGTGCACTTTGCCGTCCGTGTCCTGAGCTACGAGGACACGCTCTCGTTTCTCGAGTCGAAGGGTTATCGAACGGACGCTGACCGTTCGAGCCCGCGCGCGATGATCGCGCAGCCGCACGCGACGGCCGGGTTCCCACAGATCTACATCCTCGACCCGGACCGGAACGTGATCGAGATCAACGCCGCGCAGCTCGACATCGCAGGGTGATGACAAGCTTTCCCTGCGCGTGTCCTTCTCCGAGGTAGCGAAGCGCGTCCGCGATCTCGCCCAGGTCGTAGCGCCTCTCGACGACGGGCTTCACCTTTCCCGACTCGAGCAGCTCGCGCAGGATCCCCAGGTCGGACCGGTTGAGCTTCGCGATGAAGAAGACCGCCTTCTGGCTTCCGCGCACCGCCGCGAGACGCACCCGGACGAAGTGACCCAGCGGCCCCAACAGACGGTTGCCCTTCGGCGCTCCGACCATCACGAGCGTCGCCTGCGGGTTGAGCACGCGCCTGCACTTCGACCACGACTTGCTCCCTGCGACGTCCAACAGCAGGTCGTAGCGCCGGCCGCTGCGCGTGAAGTCCTCGCGGGTGTAGTCGATCACGTGATCGGCGCCGAGCGAGCGCACCAGCTCGACGTTCCGCGTGCTGCACACGGCGGTCACCTGCGCGCCGAGTGCCTTGGCGATCTGCACGGCGAAGGTGCCCACGCCCCCGGAGGCGCCGTTGATCAGGACCTCCTGCCCCGGCCGGAGTTGCCCCTGGTCGCGCAGGCCCTGGAGCGCGGTCAGCGCCGCCACCGGCACGGCGGCCGCCTCCTCGAAGGTCAGGTTGGCAGGCTTCGGACCGAATCCGTCGCCGACGGCCACGTACTCGGCGAACGCTCCGGACGTCCCGCCGAAGACCTCGTCTCCCGGCCGGAAGTCCGTGACGTCCCGGCCGACCGCCTCCACGACTCCTGCGAAGTCGTCGCCGAACAGCTCCGACTTGGGCTTGAAGAAGCCCATCATCGCGCGGGCCACGTACGGCGTGCCCGTCAGGCCGTACCAGTCCACCGGGTTCACCGAGGTCGCACGGACGCGGACCAGCACCTCGTCGTCTGCGGGGCTCGGCTTTGCGACCTCCTCGAGCCGCAGCACGTCAGGTGGGCCGTACCGGGCCCGCACGACCGCCCGCATCCCGATCGCCTCGTTCGTCGCCGTCGTCGTCACGATCCCCTCTCCTTCGTGCGGAGGCAGGGGTCACGTGCCGCCCGCGCCGAGAGCCTCGAAGGCCGCGAACGCCGGCTTCTTGCGACCGCTGACGGTCAGCAGCCCCGATTGCCACTCCGGGAGCGACGCGCTGTCCTTGAGCAGGAACCAGGTGAAGAGATCGATGCGGGGATTCGCCCGCGCGATCCTGTAGGCCTCGCGGAGGTACGCCGCCTGGGCCTTCCAGCTGACGCCGTAGAACGTGTCGGGAGGATTCGTCTGGTAGCCGTACTCGGTGATCCACAACGGCTTCGCGCCGTAGAGCTGGGTTACGACGCCCGTCAGCCTGTCGAGGTCGCCGAAGCCGACGCCGTGCGGATCGCTCAGCCGGGTGGTCGGGGTCTCGCGCGGGAAGGAGTAGTACGGATGATGCGCCCACGCGTCGAAGGTGCGTAGCCCGGCGCTCTTGGCGGCCCTGATGAAGGCGATCGGCGCCGTGGACTGACGCGCAGCGTGCGGGTCGTTGTAGCCGCGCGGCGCGGTGGCGCCGCAGGCGACGCGCTCCGGCCCTCCCACTGCGTGCACGCCCGTGTAGATCGCGTTGCAGATGCGCGCGTACGCGGCGGCAGCCGCGAACTGCCACCGGCCGTTCGCACGGACGAATTGAGGTCGCAGGAACACCGAGTTGTTGGGCTCGTTCCAGGCGAGCCAGAGACTCACCCGCGGCAGGATCTGACCGCTCGCGGTATCGAGAAACGTCCCGCTGTAGCGAAGCGCCGCGGCGGAGGCGAACTGGCGCAGCGGCACGGGTGACCTCGGCGCCACCCGCGGGCCCTGGCGTCCATTCGCCCAGTCCGGCGTTCCGACGATCGTGAACAGCACCTGGATGCCCGCACGCGTCGCATCCTCCACGGCCTGGTCGTAGCGTCCCCAGTGATACGCCGGGTCGGCCGGATCGTTCGGCCGGGCAGGGCGGTCGTTCGCGACGGCGTCGCGGCCGCCCCAGGTCAGTGACAGGCGCACGACCTGAACGTGCAGACGTTGCAGGAGCGGGAACGTCGAGGCCGGCGCCCCGTACGTCGAGGCATCGTCGAACAGACCGACGAGCATCTGTCTGGAGGCGGGAGCCGGTCCGGGTGAGACGAGCGCGACGAATGCGACCGAGAGAGCGAGGCCAACCATCAGCCGGCGTGTGCGCGCGTGCTCTAGCATCGCCCGCACGGTGCCTCGGGGGGAGAAGCGCATCCGGAATGCAGCGCTGCTGCTCGCCGTGCTGGTCGCGGCAGGAGCCGCTCCGGCGACCTTCGGCGCCGGGCCGGCTCCCTCGAGCCGCCCGACGATCACCGGGAGTCCGTCGCAGGGAAGCGGGCTGACGGCGACGCCCGGCTCGTGGAGTGGCTCCGGCACGATCCGATACGTATACCGGTGGCACCGGTGCGACACCCTGGGCTCTCGCTGCGCCCTGCTGCACGGTGCGAAATCGCCGCACCACAAGCTGGTCGCAAACGACGTCGGCCACACGCTCGCGGTCGACGTCCGCGCCACGGACTCGGCCGGATCGACGAACGGCTATTCGAGCCTGGTCGGCCCGATCGCCGGGCGCGAGACACCGCTCGTCTCGGTCGCCCAGCCGGCCGTCTCCGGATCGCCCGCGCTCGGGGGCAGCATCCGTGTCGATACCGGCAAATGGCGTGGGGCGCCGAAGTCGTTTGCGTATCAGTGGATCCGCTGTAACGCGAACGGGCGCGCCTGCGCGCCGATCGCCGGCGACCACGCCGCGTCGCACACGGTCGTCCGGCGGGACGTTGCGCACGCGCTGGTCGCGATCGTGCAGGCGACGTCGCGTGCGACGTCGCGGGCCGTGTTGAGCCGCGCGACCTCCGGCAT
>JABFWJ010000043.1 GCA_013362295.1 Thermoleophilia bacterium | reverse complement strand
GCGTGTTCAGCGTGACCGTCCGCGACCACATAATGATCGCCCACAGCCTGCAAGGCGAGACGTTCGGGCCTGCGCAGCGGCTCCACGGAGCGACGTACGTCATCGACGCCACCTTCCGGCGCGCGGACCTGGACCCCGGCGGCATCGTGGTCGACATCGGTCGAGCGGCCGAAGAGCTGCGCACGGTGGTCTCGGACCTCAACTATCGAAACCTCGACGACGAGCCGGCCCTCGCGGGCATGAACACCACGACCGAGGCGCTCGCTCGGCTGATCGCGGATCGGCTCGCGGAGCGTGCGCACGCCGGTGCCCTCGGTGAGGCCGCTCGCGGGCTCGACGGGCTCGCCGTCACGCTGCACGAGTCCCATCTCGCCTCGGCGACCTACGAGCGTGCGCTGTGACCGCCGTGCACATGGTCGTTCCCGAAGGCATCGACGACCCGGCCCGGCCGAGCGGAGGGAACACGTTCGACCGCCGGGTGTGCCGCGGCCTCGCCGCCGCCGGCTGGTCGGTGCACGTGCACGAAGTCACCGGATCCTGGCCGCGGCCGGACGCGGCGTCGTACGCCGCGCTCGCCGACGCCGTCTCGCAGATCCCCGACGGCGCAGTCGTCTTGCTCGACGGGCTCGTCGCTTCGGCCGCGCCCGACGTGCTGGTCCCGCTGGCGGATCGGCTGCGGCTGGTCACGCTCGTGCACATGCCGCTGGGTCAGGCGACGGATGACGGCGCCAGGGAGCGGGAGGGCGCGGTGCTGTCGGCCGCGGCGTCGGTGGTCACGACGAGCGCATGGGCGCGGCGCTTCCTCATGGACCTCTACTCGTTACCGGACGACCGCGTCCACGTCGCCGAGCCCGGTGCAGACACCGCCGATCTCGCGCCGGGGACTGCGACGGCCGGGGCGCTGCTCTCGGTCGCTGCGGTGATCCCCGGCAAGGGCCATGACGTGCTGCTCGACGCGCTCGCGATGCTCGACGGCCTTCGTTGGCGCTGCCTGTGCGTCGGCAGCGTGGAGCGCGACGCGGCCTTCGCCGAGGCTCTGCGGCGCCGGGTGGTCGACGGTGGGATGGACGATCGAGTGCGCTTTTCGGGTCCGCAGACCGAGGACGATCTCGCCCGCAGCTACGGCGCGGCGGACGTGCTCGTGGTCCCGTCGCGCGCGGAGTCGTACGGGATGGTTGTCACCGAGGCGCTTGCGCGTGGTCTGCCGGTCATCGCCGCGGAGGTCGGCGGGGTGCCGGAGGCCCTTGGACACGCAGCCGACGGGACGCGGCCGGGGCTGCTGGTTCCGCCCGAGGACCCGGCCGCGCTCCGCGATGCGCTCCGAGCCTGGCTCCAGGACCACGACCTGCGCCGGCGGTTGCGCCGGGCGGCGCGCGAACGGCGCGCGTCGCTCTCCCGGTGGTCGACGACGACATCCGTCGTGGCCGGCGTTCTCGCGGGGGCGGCGCAATGACCGCCGAGGCGATCCGGGTCAGCGCGGGCTGGCTCGACCTGCGCGAGGGTGCGGACGCCGCGGCCCGGGCGCGAGAGCTCGTCGAGCATCTCCGTCGCCGTCTTCCGTCCCGCGGTGCCCAGGTGATCCACGACCTCGCCTGTGGGAGTGGGGCGATGGGCCGCTGGCTCGCGCCGCTCCTCCCCGGGCGACAGCACTGGATCCTCCACGACCGAGACGCGGACCTGCTGGCGCTCGCCGCGGCCGACGTCCCCCGCCCGGCAGCCGACGGGACTGTCGTCGACGTCGAGACCCGTCTGTCCGACATCACGCTGCTCGGGCGGGACGATCTCGCGGGCGCAAGCCTGATCACCGCGTCCGCGCTGCTCGACCTGCTCACGGGGGAGGAGCTGGCGGCGCTGGTCCAGGCGTGCGCCGGAGCCGGGTGCCCGGTGCTGTTCACGCTCTCCGTGACCGGTCGGGTGCACCTCGCCCCGGCGGATCAGCTCGACGCTCGGGTGGCGGCTGCATTCAATGCGCACCAGCGTCGCCTGACGCCGCGCGGCCGGCTGCTCGGCCCTGATGCCGTTGCAGCCGCTGTCGAAGGCTTCCGCGCCCTCGGGACCGAGGTCGTCGTCAGGCCGAGCCCGTGGCGGCTCGGCGCCGCCGAGACCGGCCTGGCCGTGGAGTGGCTCACCGGGTGGGTCGGTGCCGCGTGCGAGCAGGAGCCGGCGCTGGCCGCCGACGCGGATCTCTACCGACGGCGGCGTCTCAGAGAGGCGGAAGCCGACCGGCTCGCCGTCACCGTCGACCACGCCGACCTGTTGGTTCTCCCATGAGGTGGGCGCGCCTCAGCGCCGCGGCGGCCACGCTTGCCTTCGTCGTCTGGCGTCTCGGCACCGGCCCGTTCCTGGACGGCGTGCGCGCGGTCGACGGCCGCGCGCTGCTGGCGGCCGCGGCGATCGGGCTCCTCACGACCGTCTGCTGTGCCTGGCGGTGGACGGTCGTCGCCCGCGGCCTCGGCGTCCGTCTGTCGCTGCCCGCCGCCGTCGCGGCCTACTACCGGTCCGTGTTCCTCAACCTCACGCTCCCCGGCGGCGTCGCCGGGGACGTCCATCGTGGCGTCAGCCACGGACGCGACGTGCAAGACGTCGGCCGCGCCCTGCGGGCGGTCGCCTGGGAGCGCGCCTCCGGACAGGTCGTGCAGGCAGCGCTGACGATCGTCGTCCTGCTCGTTCTGCCGTCGCCGGTGCGCTCGTTCATGCCGCTGGTTGTCGTCGCGCTGGCCGCGACGACGGTCGGCGTCGTCGTCGTCGGCCGGGCTCGCGCGTGGAGCGGGCGCTCCCGGGTGGCGCGACTGCGGAACGCGGTGGCGGCCGACATCCGCGACGGGCTGCTGCACCGGAAGGCGTTCCCGGCGATCGCGCTCGCATCGGCGCTGGTCGTCCTTGGGCACGCAGTTACGTTCGTGGTTGCCGCGCGGGCGGCCGGCGTCACCGCGCCGGTCTCCAAGCTGCTGCCGCTGGTCTTGCTCGCGATGCTCGCGATGGTGCTGCCGAGCATCGCCGGCTGGGGGCCGCGCGAGGGCGCGACCGCGTGGGTGTTCGGCGCGGCCGGCCTGGGTGCGGGTCGGGGTGCCGCGACAGCCGTCGTCTACGGCGTCATCGTGCTCGCCGCCAGCCTCCCGGGCGCGCTCGTGCTCGTCGCCGGGTGGGTCCCGCGACGCGAGCGACCGTCGCGCGGCAAGCATGTGCGAGTGGTCGTGCGGCCGGGAGGAGCCGCGGATGCCTGACCGCCCGTACACCATCCTCTCCTGCAGCGTGTCGATCGACGGCTACATCGCCGGCGCCGCCTCGCGGCTGCTGCTGTCGAACGAAGCGGATTTCGACCGGGTCGATGCGGTCCGCGCCTCCTGCGACGCGATCCTGGTCGGGGCGGCGACGGTCCGGATCGACAACCCCCGGCTCCTCGTGCGCTCGCAGGCTCGACGCGACGCGCGGGCCGCGCGGGGCCTCGCGAGGTCGCCGATGAAGGTGACGGTGACGCGGCGGGGGGCGCTCGACGCGCGCGCCGACTTCTTCACGGCTGGTGACGCCGAGAGGATCGTCTACTGCGCGAGCCCGCGGGTGGCCGATGCGCGCAAGCGTCTCGGGCCGGTCGCGACCGTCGTCGACGCCGGCGAGACCGTGAAGATGCGCACGCTCAGCACCGACCTCGCCGCGCGGGGCGTCGAGCGGCTGATGGTCGAGGGCGGCGAGTCGGTTCACACGCAGTTCCTCACCGAGGACCTCGTCGACGAGCTGCAGCTCGCCGTCGCGCCGGTGTTCGTCGGCGACTCCGAGGCTCCCAGGTTCGTGCGCGACGGGCGCTTCCCCTGGAACCCCGGTCGTCGAGCGGCGCTCGTCGATGTTCAGAAACTCGGCGATGTCGTGCTCTTGCGCTACGCCCTCTCCTCGCGGTTCCAGGACGGCTGAGCGAGGCGACGGATGACGCTGCGACCTCCCACCGCGACGATCCGCACGCAGGTCACGCTGCCGATGCGGTTTGCCGACGGGTACGCAACAGCCGCCCGCGTGTTCAGCTTCGACGGGCTCGTCGACGGCGGGGAGCATCTCGCCTTCGCGCTCGGCAACCGGGCCGCCCCGGCGGGCGAACATGACCGCGCCGTGCCGTTGATCCGCGCCCACAGCGAGTGCCTCACCGGAGACGTCTTCGGGAGTCAGCGCTGCGACTGCGGGCCGCAGCTGCGCGAGGCCGTCGAGCGCATCGCCGAAGCAGGCGGCTACCTGCTCTACCTGCGGCAAGAGGGCCGCGGCATCGGGCTCTACACGAAGCTCGAGGCCTACGCGCTGCAGGACACCGGGGTCGACACCTATGAGGCGAACATCGCGTTGGGGCACCGCGAGGACGAGCGCAGCTATGTGGCCGCCGCGCAGATGCTGCATGCGCTCGGGGTGTCGCGCGTCGCCCTCCTCAGCAACAACCCCGACAAGGCCCGGCAGCTCCGCTCCTGCGGCGTGACGGTGACCGCGCAGGTCCCGACAGGTGTGCACGTGTCCGCCGCGAATGGCCGCTATCTGGAAGCGAAGGCGCGCCGGGGCGGGCATACGCTCGACCTCCCGCGGCCGGCGTGATCAGGTCGCGGGCAGCCGAAGCTCCTGCGGTGGAACCCGGCTGCGCTGACGGAGGAACGGCCGCTCGAAGACCGACGCGAACAGCCACGCGAGCACGATCGTCGCCGGCACCACGAGGGCGACCATGACGAGGAAGGCGGCGGGGCCGTGGTGGTACCACGGCCCCACGATCCGGCTGTAGACGACGACGACGATCGGTTCGTGCAGCAGGTACACGCTGTAGGAGCAGAGGCCGAGGTTGCGAAGCGGCCGCGAGTCGAGCAGGCGCACGAGGGGAGCGGGATGACCGGTGGCCAGCCCGATCAGCAGGCACGCGATCGCGGGACCGAGCGACAGATCCACCCACAGCAGGTGTCGCGGGGTGAGTGTCCAGACCGAGCCCTCCCAGCGGATCGTCAGCAGCACGGGCGCCGCGGCGGCGAGCGCGAGCCAGGCCCACGGCCACGCCATGCGCGTCGTGCTCGCGCCCACGACTCCGGCGGCGAGGATGCCGAGCGCGAACAGCGCGGCGAGATCGGGCGCAGACTGGATGTCGAACGTGTGCAACCGCGGGATGTGCGGGCCCGCGATCCCCACCGCCGCGACGAGGAGCGTCACGGTGGCGACCATGACGATGCCGCCGAGGCGGCGGACCATCAGCAGGAGCAGCGGGAGCGCGACGTACAGCTGGGCCTCGACCGCCATCGTCCAGAACGCTCGGTTGGGGCTCGGCGCGTGGACGAGGTTCTGCACGAGCAGGCCGTTGACGACCACCGAGTCCGTGTCGGGCTTTCCCTCCCCCGGAGGAGCGACGAGGTACCACGCCACCACGAGGCTGAAGGCCAGGGCGGCCAGGTACGCAGGGAGGATTCGCCGGGCCCGCCGGCCCGCGAAGCGGACCACGCTGTCGAGCCGCCAGCCGTGGCGAGCCGGCGACAGGGCGAGCGAGAAGCCGGAGAGGACGATGAACACGACGACCGCGAACCGCCCGAAGATGAACCAGCCGGCCCACCACGGCGCTCGGTCGTGGGGATAGCCGGGGAAGGTGCGCTCGAAGATGTGGTTCACGACCACATACAGCGCCGCCAGGCCTCGTAGCCCATCCAGGCCGGCGAGCCGTCCCCGCGTCACGACAGGCTCATGGTCCGAACGCCGTGAGGAAGCGGTTCCGGAAGGCGCTCATGCGCCAGAGCGGCGCCGCCCCGGTGGGACGCATTCCGTCCAGCCAGCCCCAGCCGGCGATCCGGCTCAGCACTGCCGGGTCGCTCGCGATGATCGAGATCGGCACGTCGTGACCCGGGGGATGGGAGACGACTCTCGACGGCTGGTGGTCGCCCAGCACGACGAGCACGAGGTTCTTGCTGCCGTAGTGCTGGACGAACGAGAACAGTGCGCGCAGCGTGTACCTGATCGACGTCGCGTAACCCTTCTGGACGTCGCTCACGCCGACCTTGTCGACAGGCAGCCGGTTGAAGATCGACCCGTCCCCGACGCGGCTCCAGTCGATCAGCGGCGGGATGCGGGTCCACGGCGTGTGGCTCGAGACGAGGTCGACCTCGGCGAAGAGCGGGGGACGCTGGGGCTTCGCCAGCTCGAGCCGCTGCAGGGCGAGGTAGGTGTACTGGTCGGGCATCGAGGCGAATGCGTACCTCGGGCCGCGGTACCCGACGTTCCGGCGGTCGTACAGCTTGTCGTAGTGGTAGAAGGAGTAGCCCTGCGGCCACGCTCGGTTGTCCGACGGCACGTCGCTGACCGTCCTCCACCCGGCCCGTCCGAACGCGCTCGTGAGCGTGACGCGATCGCTCGCGACGAGCTCGTCATAGCGCCCCTGGCTGTTCACCCAGGTCCCCGACTGCAACGTGCCGTGCGCCAGCCAGCTTGCGCCGCCGAAGGTCGAGGAGGTGAGCCACCCGCTTCGGGCGGAGAACCCGGCGGCGGCGAGCTGTCGCGTTCCCGCGTCGAGGACGCTGTCGACCCCGGGCGAGAAGGAGGTTCCCTGGACCGCAATCTTCCCGTAGCTCTCGACGAACACGAGGAGGACGTCTTTGCCGCGGAGCGCGGTGAGCAGCCGGTCGCCGGGCGTATTGCGATAGCGGTCGTTCTTGAGCTCGGCGTTGAAACGCGCTCGATCGCGGATGTCGGATTGCACGGCATCCACCTCCTGGACGGCCAGGTCGGCTGCGCTCGTGGAGGCGATGCTCACGCCCGGGACGAGCTCGGCGCCGAACGCCCAGCAGACCACCCAGGCCGCGGTGAGTGCCGTGATCGCCCGGAGCGAGTACCGGCGGTGGCCGGCCGCAACCCGGGTCAGGCGGAGTACGGCGAGGGTGGGGACGATCAGCGCGGCAATGCCGAGCACCACGGCGCCGGCGACTGCCAGATCGGCAACCGTGCCACCGAAGGTGTCGCGCACCGTCTCCATCCCGAGCGAGGCGTAGCTTCGGTCGTCGACCGGATTGAACGGGCGGTCGAAGGCGATGAAGAAGGCGAGGTCGAGGAGCTTCACCAGCACGAGCAGTCCGAGCACCGGCCCCATCACCCACGGGAGGAGCCGGCGGGCGCCGGTGGGCAGGACGACGGCC